>NZ_JBEZDL010000007.1:206813-352100 GCF_040648295.1 Amycolatopsis sp. NPDC049159 | reverse complement strand
AAACGCCCGGTCCCATTCCGAACCCGGAAGCTAAGCTTGACAGCGCCGATGGTACTGCAACCGAAGGGTTGTGGGAGAGTAGGACACCGCCGAACTTACCTTCCGTACGGCCCGTTAGGATAGCCAGTTGGCTGCCCTAGCGGGCCGTACGTGTATGTCCAGAACAAGATTTTTTCCACGGCAGGAGGCCAGGTGTCCGAGTTCGGTCGACGAGACTCAAGCGATGATGGGTCCGGCCGATCGGCACGCCGGGACGAAGGCTCCCGGGACCGGTCGGACGCACCCCGGGGAGACCGGCGCGGTGCGCGCCAGGACCGCGGCGGCCGCGACGGCGGACACCAGGGCCGGCCTCGCCGCGACGACCACGGAGTCCGCGGCGGCGGCAAGCCCTTCCGCGGCGGCGACGGCCCTCGTGACCGCGACCAGCGCGGAAGCGGCGCAGGTCAGAGCCGCGAGGGCGGCCGCAACTTCAGCGACCGCGACGACCGCCGCGGCAGCAGCTCCGGCAACCGACCGAGCAGCAGCGGTGGCTACGGCGGCCGCAGCGCCGGTGACCGTGATGACCGTCGGGGCAGCTCCGGCAACCGACCGAGCGGTGGCGGCTACGGCGGCCGGGGCGCCGGTGACCGTGACGACCGCCGTGGCGGTAGCGGCCGGGATTCCGGTCGGCCGAGCGGCGGCGGGTACGGCAACCGCGACTCCGGAAGCCGGCAGGGCAGCGGCGGTGGCGGGTACAGCGGCCGCAGCACGGGTGACCGCGATGACCGGCGCAGTGGTGGCTACGGCAACCGTGACTCCGGTGGCCGCGACGATCGTCGCGGTGGTGGGTACGGGAGCCGCGACTCCGGAAGCCGGCAGGGCAGCGGCGGTGGCTACGGCGGCCGCGACTCCGGTAGCCGGCAAGGCGGCAGCGGCGGCTACGGCAATCGTGACTCCGGTGGCCGGCAAGGCGGTGGCTACGGCGGCCGCGACTCGGGCAGCCGGCAAGGCGGCGGTGGCTACGGCAACCGTGACTCGGGTAGCCGGCAGGGCAGCAGTGGCGGCTACGGCGGCCGGGATTCCGGTCGGCCGAGCGGCGGCGGGTACGGCAACCGCGACTCCGGAAGCCGGCAGAGCAGCGGCGGTGGCTACGGCGGCCGCAGCGGCGGTGACCGTGACGACCGGCGCAGCGGTGGCTATGGCGATCGTGACTCGGGCAGCCGCGGTGGGTACGGCAACCGGGACTCCGGTGGCCGTGACGACCGTCGTGGTGGGTTCAAGGACCGTGACTCCGGTAGCCGGCCGGGCAGCAGCGGCGGTGGCTATGGCGGCCGCAGCGGCGGCGACCGTGACGACCGGCGCAGCGGCAACTACAGCGGCCGCGACTCGGGCAGCCGCGATGATCGTCGCGGTGGTGGGTACGGGAGCCGCGATTCCGGTCGGCCGAGTGGCGGCAGCAGCTATGGGGACCGTGACTCGGGTGGCCGCGGTGGCTCCGGCAACCGGGACTCCGGCAGCCGGCCGGGCGGTAGCGGTAGCTTCAGCGGCCGCAGCAGCGGTGACCGCTACGAGAACCGTGGTGCCGACAGCCGCAGCGAAGGCAACCGCAGCGAAGGCAACCGTGGCTCCGACGACCGCGCCGCGCGGCCGCAGGGCAAGGCTTCCTACGGTGACCGCAAGCCGCGGTGGGAAGACCGTGGGGCTCGGTCCGGTGGGGACTTCAAGCGTCGGGACGACGAGCGCGGCTCCGGCAAGCGCTTCGACTCGCGGCCCAAGGTCGGCGCCGCACTCGATGACGAGGCTCTCGCCAAGGAGCTGCTCGAGGCTCCCGAGCTTCCCGAAGACATCGAGTTCTCCGACCTCGACGAAGACGCCCGTCGCGAGCTGAGGACCTTGCCGAAGGGGCTGGCCGAGACCGTCGGGAAGCACCTCGTCGCCGCCGGTGGGCTGCTCGACAGCGATCCCGAGGCCGCGCTCGAACACGCCAAGTACGCCAAGGCCAAGGCCTCGCGCGTGCCGATCGTGCGCGAGGCGCTCGGCCTGGTCGCCTACCACATCGGCAACTGGTCCGAAGCCCTCTCCGAGCTGCGGGCCGTCCGGCGGATGACGCGGACGGACGACCACATCGCCATCATCGCCGACGCCGAACGGGCGCTCGGGCGGCCGGAGCGTGCGCTGGACCTGGCGAAGGAGGTCGACACCGCGAAGCTGGCGAAGGCCACTCAGGTCGAGCTCGCGATCGTCGCCGCCGGGGCACGGCGGGATCTCGGGCAGCTCGACGCCGCCGTCGTCTCGCTGCAGGGCGACGACCTCAAGGCCGAGAAGCGCGAGCCGTGGAGCGCTCGCCTCTTCTACGCCTACGCCGACAACCTCGCGGCCGCCGGGCGTGAGGAAGAAGCCGTGCGGTGGTTCCTCAACTCGGCCGAGGCCGACGAGAACGACGAGACCGACGCCGCCGAGCGCGCCGCCGACCTGGCGAACGGGCCGAAGGACAAGGCCGCGGCGGAAAAGGTCACCGAGGAAAAGGACACCGAAGACACCGATGAGTGACGCCTTGCTCGCGGCGTACGACGCCGTCCTGTTCGACCTCGACGGCACCGTCTACCACGGCGCCCGGGTGATCCCGGGCGCCCCGGAGACGGTCCGCGCGGCCCGCGAGCACGGCACACCCGTCCGGTTCGTCACGAACAACGCCTCCAAGGCGCCCGAAGAGGTCGTCGCTCACCTCACCGGCCTCGGCATGCCCGCCGGCGTCGACGAGGTGCACACCAGCGCCCAGGCCGGCGTCGTCCTGCTCAAGGACCGGCTCGAGCCCGGTGCCGAGGTCCTGGTCGTCGGCACCGGGTCGCTGGCCGCCGAGGTCGCCGGGGCGGGGCTCGAGCCGGTGCGGGAGAACGGGAACGACGTCAAGGCAGTCGTCCAGGGACACTCGCCCGACAACACCTGGGCCGCGCTCGCCGAGGCCTGCCTGGCCATCCGCGCGGGTGCGCTGTGGGTCGCCTGCAACGTCGACGCGACCCTGCCCAGCGAACGCGGCCTGCTGCCCGGCAACGGCTCGATGGTCGCCGCGCTGCGCACCGCCACCGACGTCGAGCCGCTGGTCGCCGGGAAGCCGCAGCCGCTGCTGTTCGAGACCGCGGCGCGGTCGGCGGGCGCGGAGCGGCCCCTGGTCGTCGGCGACCGGCTCGACACCGACATCGCCGGCGCGGTCGCCGCGGGCATCGACTCGCTCGTCGTGCTCTCCGGGGTCGCGACGCCGCGGCAGCTGATCGAGGCCGTCCCCGCCGAGCGCGGGACGTACCTGGCGAAGGACCTCACCGCGCTCACCGAGTCGCCCGAGGACCTCAAGATCGGGCCGCGCCCGGGCTGGTCGGTCACCACGGAGAACGGTGTCCTTCACGCGACCGGCGACGGCGACGACGTCGACCTGCTCCGCGCGCTCTGCCACGCGGCCTGGGAGACCGGTGTCACCGAACTCGGCGAGGACACGAAGGCCCGGCTCGGCTGACTGCTACCGTTCGCAACGTGCAGGATCATCCCTACCCCGTCCCGGGCCCGCCGCCCGGTTCGTTCTCGCCGCAGACCGACCCGCGCGCCGGCATCGACGAAGCCGTCGCCGGGCTGGACGACCTGGACGCGTTGCCGCTCGCCGAGCACGTAGAGCGTTTCGACGCCGTGCACACCGAGCTGACCGTCGCCCTGTCCAGCATCGACAAGGTCTGAGCCCGTGCCCAAGCGGGCCCGCCTCGACGCGGAACTGGTTCGGCGCGGCCTCGCCCGGTCGCGCGAACAGGCGTCGGCCCTGATCACCGGCGGCAAGGTCACCGTCCGCGGCATGGTCGCGAGCAAGCCCGCCACCGGCGTCGAGACCGACGCGCCCATCGTCGTCAAGGACGAGGACGACCCCGGCTGGGCCTCGCGCGGCGCGCACAAGCTGCTCGGCGCGCTGGAAGCCTTCACGGAGCTGAGCGTCGAAGGCAAGCGCTGCCTCGACGCCGGCGCTTCCACCGGCGGCTTCACCGACGTCCTGCTGCGCAACGGCGCGGCGACCGTGATCGCCGCCGACGTGGGCCGCGGCCTGCTCGACTGGCGGATCCGCACCGACGAACGTGTAGTGGTCATGGACCGCACCAATGTTCGCAACCTCTCTCCCGACGACCTCGGCGGCCAGGTCGACGTCGTCGTCGGTGACCTCTCGTTCATCTCCCTCAAGCTCGTGCTGCCCGCGCTCGCCGCCTGCGCGCGCGAAGGCGGCGACCTGGTGCCGATGGTGAAGCCGCAGTTCGAAGTGGGCAAGGACCGGCTCGGCAGCGGCGGGGTGGTCCGCGACCCGGAGCTGCGTGCCGAATCCGTGCTGACGGTGATCGACGAAGCCGCGAAGCTCGGGCTCACGCTGCGCGGGGTGACCGCGAGCCCGCTGCCGGGGCCGTCCGGGAACGTCGAGTACTTCGTGTGGCTGAAGAAAGATCACGTGGCCGAGTCCACTGTGGACGCGGTAGACAGGTCTGAGGCCGAGCGGCTCGTCCGAACCGCCGTCGAGGAAGGGCCCGCATGACCACGGAACGTGAAGTGCTCCTCATGGTGCACCCCGATCGCGAGGCGACGGGCGAGGCCGCGCGCGAGGTTTCGGCGCGCTTCGCCAAGGCAGGCATCCGGATCCGGGTGATCGAGCACGACGTCTGCGCGCTGATCAACCCGGACCAGCACGGCGTCGGCGCGACCTGCACCGTCGTCGACCCGGACGACAACCCGGCCGCCGGCGTCGAGCTGGTCTTCGTCCTCGGCGGCGACGGCACGCTGCTGCGCGCGGCCGAGCTGGCCCGCACCGCCGGGGTGCCGGTGCTGGGCGTGAACCTCGGGCGCGTCGGCTTCCTCGCCGAGGCGGACTCCGACGCGCTGGCCGACACCGTGCAGCGCGTCGTCGACGGCGATTACCAGGTCGAAGAGCGGATGACCATCGACGTCACGGTCACCCACGCCGGCGAAGAGGTCGCCCGCACCTGGGCGCTCAACGAAGCCAGTGTCGAGAAGAGCACCCGCGAGCGGGTCCTCGACGCGCTGATCGAGGTCGACGGCCGCCCGGTGTCGGCCTTCGGCTGCGACGGTGTGCTCTGCGCCACACCGACCGGTTCGACGGCGTACGCGTTTTCGGCGGGCGGCCCGATCATCTGGCCGGACGTCCAGGCGCTGCTGGTCGTGCCGAGCAACGCGCACGCGATGTTCGCGCGGCCGCTGGTCGTCTCGCGAAACTCGGTGATCACGGTCGGGATCGACCCGGACGGCTCGCCCGCCGTCCTGACCTGCGACGGCGGCCGGCTGATCGAACTGCCGCCGGGGGCTCGCGTGCGGGTCACGTGCGGCACCACCCCGGTGCGGCTGGTCCGCTTGTGGGACGGGCCGTTCACGGATCGGCTGGTGCAGAAGTTCTCCCTGCCGGTGAAGAGCTGGCGAGAGCGCCACGCCCGTCCGTGCGAATGACACCGTTCGACGCGTAATTCGAACATATCGGCGACTCGCCGGGGTCCCGGGCGCGCAGAGTGTCGGTGGTGGCCGCTACGGTAGGCGGCGTGCTGGCCGAGATGCGCATCCAGGGCCTCGGAGTCATCGAGGACGCCCTGCTGGAACTGCACGCGGGCTTCACCGTCGTGACCGGTGAGACGGGTGCCGGGAAGACCATGGTCGTCACCGGGCTGCACCTGCTGTCCGGGGGCCGCGCCGAGGTGTCCAAGGTCCGGACGGGAATGCTCAAGGCGTTCGTGGAAGGGCGGTTCACCTACGCCGGCGTCGAAGGCGCCGAGCGGATCGTCACCGATTCGGGTGCCGACGTGGACGAGGACGGCAGCGTGATCGCGCTGCGGGCGGTCGCTGTCGACGGGCGTTCGCGCGCCCACCTCGGCGGCCGGTCCGTGCCGGTCGGCGTGCTCGCGGAGCTGTCCGAACAGCTGATCGCGGTGCACGGGCAGAACGACCAGCTCCGGCTGCTGCGCCCGGCCGAACAGCGTGCGGTGATCGACCGGTTCGCCGGGGACGCCGTGACCAAGCCGCTGACCGCCTACCAGGAGGTCCGGGCGGAGTGGCTGGCGGTGATCGCCGAGCTGACCGAGCGGTCGACGCGCTCGCGGGAGATGGCCCAGCAGGCCGACCTGCTCAAGCACGGGCTCACCGAGATCGACGCCGTCGCGCCCGAGCCGGGCGAGGACGTCGAGCTCACCGAACAGATCAAGCGGCTCGCGGCGGTCGACGAGCTGCGCGCGGCCGCGACCGAAGCGCACAGCGCGGTTTCCGGTTCCGCCGACGGCGATCCGGACGCCCCGGGCGCGGCCGGCCTGGTCTCCGAAGCGCTGCGGCGGCTCTCGACGTCCGAAGACGCCGTGCTGCGTGACCTGGCGCCGCGGCTCGAGGAGGCGTCGGTGCTGCTCGCCGACGTCGGGGCCGAGCTGGGCAGCTACGTCGAGACGCTCGACGCCGACCCGGCGCTGCTGGAGAAGGTCCTGGCCCGCCAGGCCGACCTCAAGCGGCTGACCCGCAAGTACGCGGCGGACGTCGACGGCGTGCTCGCCTGGGCCGACGACGCCCGGCGCCGGCTGGAGTCGATGGACACCTCGGAAGAGGCGCTGTCGGGGCTGGCGCTGCGGCGTGACCAGCTCGGGGTGCAGCTGGCCGCGCACGCCGCCGAGGTGTCGGCGGCTCGCGAAAAGGCCGCGGCCGAGCTGGCCGCGGAGATCACCCGGGAGCTGTCCGGCCTCGCGATGGGGCAGGCGGCGATCGAGGTGACGGTCGAGCAGCGCCCCGCCGAACACGGTGACACGCACGCGCTGACCATCGACGGCCGCGCGGTGCACGCGGGCGCGGACGGCGTCGACGACGTCGAGCTGCTGCTGCGGGCGCACGACGGCGCCCCGCCGCTGCCGGTGCACAAGGCGGCGTCGGGCGGCGAGCTGTCGCGGGTGATGCTGGCGATCGAGGTGGTCCTGGCGCACGCGGACACGGTGCAGACGCTGGTGTTCGACGAGGTCGACGCGGGTGTCGGCGGCCGTGCGGCGGTCGAAATCGGGCGGCGGCTGGCGCGGCTGGCGCGCACCCACCAGGTCCTGGTGGTGACGCACCTGCCGCAGGTGGCGGCCTTCGCCGACCAGCACCTGGTGGTGGACAAGGGCCACAGCGGCGGCGTGACGCGCAGCGGCGTGAAGAACCTGAAGCAGGCCGAGCGGGTCAGCGAGCTGGCCCGGATGCTGGCCGGGATGGACAACGAGACCGGGCGGGCGCACGCGGAGGAGCTGCTGGCCACCGCGGAGAAGGACAAGACCGAGTTCGCGCCGAAGCGCAAGCGGGCGGCGAAGAAGAAGTAGCGGCGGTCAGTCCAGGTCCGCGGTGATGCCGCGGAACACCTCCGCCAGCACGCGTGCCTGCTCGCGGTCGACGTGGTCCGCGAAGTGCCGCTGCACCCCTCGCACGTGCGTGGGCCACGCCGCCTCCAACGCCGCGAGGCCCGCCGGAGTCAGCACCACCAGCGTGGACCGGCGGTTCGCCGGGTCCGGCTCGCGGCGCGCGTACCCCGAGGACTCGAGGCCGTCCACGATCCGGGTCAGGCCGCTCGCGCTGTGCACGAGCGCGCCGGCCAGGTCCTTCATGCGCAGCCGCCGGTCCGGGGCCTCCGAAAGCTGGACCAGTGCGTCGTACGTGCGGTGCGACATCCCGTGCTCCGCCCGCAGTTCGGCGTCGAGCACGCGCAGCAGCAGCGCCGACGAACGCAGGAAGCCGCGCCAGGCCGCGTCGTGGTCTCGGGACAGGCTCACCCCGGGAATACTACTCGCACGGACAGTTGTTGTGCGGACTGTTCGCTTGCGAAGAAAGGACCCAGGATGCGCGCGGTGGTACTCCGAGAACCCGGCCCGGTCGAGAACCTCGAGCTCGAGGACCTCCCGCTGCCCGAGGTGAAACCCGGCTGGGTCCGGATCGCGGTGAAGGCGTTCGGGCTCAACCGCTCCGAGCTGCACACCCGGCTCGGGCTGGCCGACGGCGTCACGTTCCCGCGCGTGCCCGGGATCGAAGCCGTCGGCGTCGTCGACGCCGGGGACGGGTTCGAACCGGGGCAGCAGGTCGCCACGATGATGGGCGGGATGGGCCGCACCTTCGACGGCGGCTACGCCGAATACACCCTCGTCCCGCGCGGGCAGGTCATCCCGTTCCGCTCGGACCTGCCGTGGGAAGTCCTCGGCCAGGTCCCCGAAACGCTCCAGACCGCGTACGGCTCCCTCACCACCGGACTCGACCTCCGGGCCGGGCAGACGCTACTGATCCGCGGCGGCACCTCGGCCCTCGGGTTCGCCACCGCCGCACTGGCGAAGGACTTCGGCGCCACCGTCTTCGCCACCACGAGGCAGCGGGACCGCCTCGAAACGCTGCGCGAACACGGCGTCGCCCACCCGCTCCTCGACGACGGCGACATCGCGCGGCAGGTCCGCGAGATCGTCCCGGACGGCGTCGACGCGGCCCTCGAACTCGTCGGGACGCCGACCCTGCCGGACACCCTGAACGCCACCCGCGTGCACGGGACCGTCTGCTTCACCGGCATGCTGTCGAACCAGTGGACGATCAAAGATTTCTATCCGATCGGTTACCTTCCCGCCGGGGTGCGGTTGACCGCTTATGGTGGTGAGGCGGACGACCTGCCCGCCCCCGTCCTCCAGCGCCACCTCGACCGGATCGCCGACGGCGAAACCAGCCTCGGCCCGGCCAAGGTGTACGCCATGGACGAGATCCGGCAGGCGCACGACGACCTGGAGCACAACCGGACGGCGGGCAAGCTCGTCGTGCTGACCGGCCGATCGGAGGGAGCCGCCCCGTGATCCTGCCGCCGCCCGCCGATGTCGAAGCCCAGCTCGCCGCCGCACGGCGGGACGGCGACCTCGACCGCTACCTGGGGCTCCTCGCCGGCGAGGAGCTGTTCGTGCCGATCCGGCGGGTGGACGCGCGCAGCATCCTCGACGAGCGGGCGGAGACGTTCCCGAACGTCTACTTCGAGACCGGCGGAGACGAGTTCCTGCAGGTCTTCACGCGCGGCGCGCTGCCCGACTCCGGCCCGGACGTCGTGGCCATGAGCGGCGCGCTGGACTGGGCGGTCGACGGCGTCGGGCGGCACGAGCGGGTCGTGTTCAACCGCGGCACCCGCGGCGAGTGGCGGCTGCCCGGAGCGACGCTGCAGCCGTGGCTCGACGCGCACCTCGACGACGTCACGCCGCTGGAGGAGCAGGTCGAACGGCTGATCACGGCGCCGTACGGGCACCTGGAGGGGCCGATCGCGCACGCGCTCGCCTGCGGCGCCCACCTGGCGGTGCTCGAAGCGACGCCGTGGAACGTCCTCGACGCGCGCTTCCACGACTACGTCGCCGAGGTCCGGAGCCTGCGGGACTGGTGGGGCGTGGCCGACCCGCCCGGCTGGCGCGCGGAGATGACCCGGCTGATCGGAGACGGCTACGCGCTGACGCCCGGCAACCTCGTGCTCATGCTGCGGCTGCGGTTCGCCGCCGAATACGGGCTGCCGGGCGGCGAGTTCGACCCGCTGACCTGGGCCGGGCTGGTGGACCGGTGGTGCGCGGAGAACGACGCCGCCGACCAGGCCGACGAGCTGCGCCACACCGTCCGGCGCGTGTCCCGCTACGAGCAGCGGTTCCGCGCCGACGGGCTGATCGACGCGGACGGCTTCGTCACGACGGCGTTGTCCTGGGACGTCGGCCGGGCGGTCGCCATCGCCCGCGCCGGGCTGGCGGCCGGCTACTGCGACGCGCTCACCGCCGAGCTGATGGTGCTCGAAGCCGGTTCGCTGGCTCGCCGCTACCACCAGTCATGGGCCGACCTGTCGGCCGGGTACGTCATGGGCCGGGTGCTGCACGCCGACGGCGACGACTTCGGCGACTGGTACCCGGCGACCGTGCGGGTCCACCACCAGCTCCTTCAGGACCCGGCGAGCCCCTGGCTGAACCTCGGCTTCGGTTCGCTGTCGGAGGAGTCCGAGGCCTGACCCGCGCGGGGGAGGGCGACGGGGGTCACCACAACGGGTCACAGCGGCTACGGCGTGGCGTACCTCGTCCCACGAGCAAATTTGTCACCATCGGCCACATGAAGCTCACCGGCCTGCTCACGCGGAACCAAGAACCCCTCCCGGGGATCACCGGGGTCGCGCGGGTCGACCGCCGCACGCGGGAGCTCCTGCGCCGGCTCAGTCCGGGCGACATCGTCGTGCTCGACCAGCTGGACCTCGACCGCGCGACGGCCGACGCGCTGGTCGAGGCGGAGGTCGCCGGCGTGGTCAACGCGTCGCCGTCGATCTCCGGCCGGTTCCCGAACATGGGCCCGGAAATCCTCGTCGCGGCCGGCATCCCGCTCGTCGACTCGGTCGGCGGCGAGCTGCTGCGCACGATCAAGGACGGCACGAAGCTGCGGTTGCACGACGGCGTCGTGTTCGTCGGCGAGCGGCAGGTCGCGTCGGGCATCGAGCAGAGCGCCGACAGCGTCGCCGACCAGATGATCGAGGCCAAGGCCGGGATGTCGACGCAGCTCGAGGCGTTCTCGGCCAACACCATCGAGTTCCTGCGCCGCGAGCGCACGCTGATCCTCGACGGCGTCGGCGTGCCGGAGCTGAAGGTGTCGATCCGCGACCGGCACGTCCTCGTCGTGGCGGGCGGCAACGGGCACGCCGAAGACCTCAAGAAGCTCAAGAAGTACATCGCCGAGCACCGCCCGGTGCTGGTCGGCGTCGACGCCGGCGCGGACACCCTGCGCGTGCAGGGCTACAAGCCCGACGTCATGGTCGGCGACCCCACCGGCATCGGCACCGCCACGCTGCGCGGCGGCGGCGAGGTCGTGGTGCCCGCCGCGCCGGACGGGCACGCCCCCGGCGTCGAGCGGATCCAGGACCTCGGCATCGGCGCGGTGACGTTCCCCGCGTCCGGCAACGCCGAAGACCTCGCGCTGCTGCTGGCCGACGCGCACGGCGCGAGCCTGGTCGTCACCGTCGGGTTCCAGGCGACCCTGCGCGAATTCCTCGACCACGGCCGGTCCGGCTCGAACCCGTCGACGTTCCTGACCCGGCTGAAGCTCGGCACGAAGCTCGTGGACGGGAAGGCGGTGGCGACGCTGCACCGCAGCCGGGTGTCGATCGGCGCGGTGGTGCTGCTCGTGCTCGCCGCGGTCGTGGTGGTCGCCGCGGCCCTGCTGGTGTCCGACGTCGGCTCGGTCTACCTGGACTGGCTCCGGCACACCTGGAATTCGCTCGCTGCCTGGGTCAAGGGATTGTTCACGTGATTTCGCTGCGCTACCACGTCGTTTCCATCGCCGCCTGCTTCCTCGCGCTGGCCGTCGGCGTCGTGCTCGGCTCGACCGCGCTGAACGGCACGCTGCTGTCCGGGCTGGCGGGGGAGAAGAAGGACCTCGGCAGCCAGGTTTCCGACCTCGAGGCGCAGCGCAACGCGCTCAACGCCCGGCTCGCCGACGCCGACGCGTTCGCCGGCTCGATGGGCCCGAAGGTCGTCGCCGGCGCGCTGGACAAGCGGACCGTGGTGCTGGTGACCACCGACGACGCGCGCCCGGCCGACCGGGACGCGCTCAAGCAGCTGATCGGCCAGGCCGGCGCTACGGTGACCGGCGAGGTCCAGCTGACGCCGGCGTTCGCCGACCCCGACAAGGCCGACCAGCTCCGCGACGTCGTCACGCGGCTGCAGCCGGCCGGCTCGAAGTTCCCGACCGCGGGCGACTCCGGCACCCTCGCCGGCGCGCTGCTCGGTTCGGTGCTGCTGCTGGACAAGACCACCGCGAAGCCGCAGTCCTCGGGCGAGGAGCTCGCGGCCGCGGTCGGCGGGCTCACCGACGGCGGGTTCGTCAAGGCGGGCGGCGACGTCAAGCCGGCCCAGCTGGCGATCGTGCTGACCGGCGCCCAGTCGACCGGCGACGGCGCGGGCGACCGCGCGGCCACGATCGGCCGCTTCGCCACCCAGCTCGACCGCTCCGGCGCCGGCACGGTGCTCGCGGGCGACGCCGGTTCGGCCGAAGGTACCGGCGCGCTCGGCGTCGTCCGCGCGGACACGGCGTCGACGTCCATCCTGTCCACTGTGGACAACGTCGATTCCTCGGCCGGCCGGGTCAGCACGATCCTGGCCCTGAAGGAACAACTCGACGGTGGGGCCGGCCGGTACGGCATCGCCGGCAACGCCCAGGCCCCGGCGCCGGGGGTCACCAACCCCGCCGGCAACTGACCGCACGACCAGCCGCGGCAGACCCCTCAGCCGGCCAGCCAGAGGGCGGGGACGTTGGGCGGTTCCCAGCCCACCAGTGAGGTGTGGCCCTGGCGGCACGTGTACGTGATGCCGTTGTAAGTCACCTTCGCGCCGGTGGCGTACGCCGTGTTCGGGGCCCAGGCGGGGATCGACGGCGGTGTGGTGGGCGTGGTCGGCGGTGTGGTGGGCGTGGTCGGGGTCGTGGTGGTCGGAGTGGTAGGGGTGGTGGTCGGCGGGGGCGTCGAGCAGTTCGGCGTCGAAGCCGCGAGGCCGTTGACCACCGCGTGGAACAGCGTCGAGCCCGGGTCCAGGTCGTAGAGCGAGAACATCATCGCGCCGCCCAGGCCGGTGCAGTGGATGTAGTCCGTGCGGGCCTTGACCGACTGCGCCGACGAGCCGCCGTAGAAGCTGACGCCGTCGTAGAACCAGGCCGACTGCGTGACCGGGTCCCAGTACGTGTCCGCCGGGTTGTCGACGACGCCGGAGAGCTCCTTGTACATCGCGACGCCGGGGACGTTGCCGCTCGACGGGTGGCCGGGCGACGGGCCCGAAGCCGGCTGGTAGAGGCCGTGGTTCGAGCCGGCAGGCACGCCCGTCCAGCCGCGGTAGTAGAACGGGATGCCGAGTGTCAGCTTGGCCGCCGGGAAGCCGCCCGGGATGCCGTACGCGCCGTTGCCGTTCAGGTAGTCCTTGACCACCGAGTCGATCGTGTACTTCTCGGTGCCCGGCGGGATCGTGCCGGACGGGTCGTTCGGCGACGAGTACAGCGGGTCCTGGAAGTTCGTCGGGCCGGTCGCGTCCCACGCGCCGTGCATGTCGTAGGTCATCGCGTTGCCGAAGTCCAGGTACTGGCCGATCCGGTCTGTCTGGATCTTCGCGATCTTGTCCTGGCCGCCGGGCAGGGCGGCCGAGAGCGCGTAGTGCTTGCCGCCCAAGGCGTCCAGCTCGCGGCGGAACTCCGCCATCAGCGCGGTGTAGTTCGCCGTGTCGGCGGCGCTGTAGTGGTTGCCGAGGTGCCCGGTCGGCGAACCCGGGTACTCCCAGTCGATGTCGACGCCGTCGAAGATGCCCGCCGCGGTGCCCGGGCCGCCGTAGCCGCCGGACGCCGGGAGGTTGCCCTTGATGAACATGTCCAGGCACGAGCCGACGAACTTCTTGCGCGACGCGTCGGTCGCGGCGGCGTCGGAGAAGTACTTCGAGTACGTCCAGCCGCCGATCGACAGCAGCACCTTCAGGTTCGGGTGCTTGGCCTTGAGCTCCTGCAGCTGGTGGAAGTTGCCGGCGATCGGCTGGTTCCAGGTGTCGGCGGTGCCGTCGACGCTGATGTCGGAGCCGAACGTCTTCTGGTAGTCGGCGAACTGGTCCTCGGCGCCGTCGCCGGCGTTCGTGTCGTTCTCGCCGCCCGGGTCCGGCGTCGTCGCCTTCGTGGTTTCGAAGCAGGTGAGGTTGGCGGGGTCGATGTTCTCGAAGTCGTAGAGCAGGTAGTCGAGGTTGCCGGCGATCGCGTCGACGTTCTTCAGGTAGTAGGCGTTCTGGTAGATGGACCACTGGTCGTAGTAGGCGATGCGGACCCCGCCGGAGCCGGCGGCGGCCGCCGGGGGTGCGGCGGGGCCGGCGGCGGTGAACGCGCCGACGACGAGCGCGGCCGCGGCGGCGAACACGGCGGATCTTCGCTGCATGGGTGTCTCCTCGCGCAGGCGGACGGCCCTCTCCCGGGCCGCGACGGCGCGGGAGAGGGCGTCCACGACGGTTCCTTCACGAGCGGGTCCGGCCCCGGTCATGAATGTGCGCGCGCGGGCACCGAGTGTCAATGCTTTGGACTAGACCAATCAGGGAAACGGTGCGCTATGCGGTGTCGTGTCCGGATTTACTTCAGCGGCGGGTCCAGCGGGAAGCAGGAAACGCGCACCGGCCACGTGTCCCCGCCCGCGGGCAGCGGCATCTGCTTCACCGCCGCGGCCGCGTCGGTGTCGTGCGCTTCCTCGGCCGCCGCGTGGAAGATGTCCGCCGCGATCGACTGGTCGAACACGCCGATCTGCTGGTGCGGCCAGGCTTCCGCGCCGTGCAGGGCGCCCGGGATCAGCTGGTCGACGACCTTCCGCAGCGTGACGCCGTTCGAGGCCCGGTACTTCCAGACGTCGACGCCGAGGTTCTTGCCCACCTCGGCCATCCGTCCCCACGCCGTGAGGTTGAAGTTGACGTAATGCCACGACATCGTGCGCGAGAGCTCGAGCGGCTGGCTGCCGTCGGCGGCGAACTGCACCGGGAACCGCTTCTTCTCGGCGTCCAGAACGATCTTCCGAGCTGCGTCCTTCTGGCCCAGGTACGCCGAGATCGTCGCGTTCTGCATGTCGAGGAACGTGCCGTGGTTGTTGGTGGCGGCCAGTTCCAGCTTCGCCTGCGGGCTGGTCTGCATCCACGTCAGGTACTGGCCCAGCCACGCCTCGATCCCCGCGCGGTCCTGGCCGGTCCAGCCCGGCGCGCCGCCGTCGAGCAGCGCGAACGCGTCCATCAGCTGGCTGAACGACTGCGTCGAGTCGATGATCCCGGTGCCGCTGACCGTGTCCTTGCACGGGATGATCTGGGAGTACGTCATGTTCGGGTTCATCCGCGTCGCCGGGTCGAGGAACCACGTCCGGATGTCCAGCGCCGCCCGGTTCGCGTACTTCGCGTCGCCGGTGTAGTACCAGGCGAGCGAGAGGTGGTACATCGCGTCCCACGCCCACATCCGGTACGTGTGGTCGGTGATCGCGTCGGCCTCCGGGTTGCGCTGGCCGTCCTTGCTGACGTACGGGCAGCCCTGCGGGTTTTCCGGCGTCTTCGGCCGGCTCGCCCACCAGTAGGGCGCCTGGCTCGTGTAATCGTGCTTGCTCCCGCTCGGCGGCGCGGACGGCTTGTCCATGACCGACCACGGCCCGGCGGTCAGAGCCGTGTTCGCTTTGTCCAGCACGGCTTTCAGCGCGTCCCGCTGGGCTTGGGACGCGTGGCCGGTGCGGATCGCCTGCTTGATCGCGGCGAGCTTGACGCCGTCGGTGACGATCGTGTGGGGTGGCGCCGCGGCGGCCGCCGTCCCGCTGACCGGGACCAGGAGCAGGCTCGCGGAAACCGCCAGCGCGCCTAGGGCTTTTCGCACGTCGACCGCCTTCCGGGGACGTCGGAATCCCCATGTCGTCACCGGGCGGCGGTACGGCTGGGGAGGATTCTGACGTCCCCGTGCGGCGGGTGTCAATCGGGCCAGGTGCGGCGCTTGTCCAGCGGGCGCGCGTACGAACCCGCGCGGCTCGTCTTCAACCCCAGCGCCACCAGGGATTCCGCGAGCCGGACCGCGGCCGCGACGCCGTCGATGACCGGGATGTCCAGCATCGTCGCGATCTTCCGGTCCAGCCCGGTCATCCCGGCGCAGCCCAGCACGAGCACCTCCGCGCCGGCGTCCCGCGCGCGGCGGCCGGCGGTGAGCAACGCCGATTCCGTGCGGCGTTCGTCCGTCAGCTCCAGCACGCCCAGCCCGGTGCCGGTGACCGTGACGCAGTTCTGCGCGACGCCGGCGGCGTGCAGGCTGTCCTCGATCAGCCCGCACGTCCGGTCCAAAGTGGTCACCACGCCGTAGCGCCGGCCGAGCAGGCAGGCCAGGTGCGCGGCGGCTTCGGTGATGTCGACGACCGGGACGTCCAGCAGCTCGCGGGCGCCCTCGCGGCCGTGCTCGCCGAACCCGGCGAGCACGACGGCGTCGAACGGCTCGTCCAGGCCCCGCAACAGGTCCAGCACGGCCGCGGCGGACAGGAAGCTGTCCAGCCAGCCCTCGGCCGACTCCGGGCCCCAGCGCGGCGTCCTGGCGAGGATCTCGGTGCCGGGACTCGCGGCGGCGCGGGCCCCGGCTTCGATCTCCTTCGTCATCGCTTCGGTGGTGTTGCAGTTGGTGACGACGATCCTCATCGGTGCTTCCTCGAGACCGCGAAGTACAGCAGCGCCGACGACGCCGTGCCGATGAACCACGAGTACGGCGCGGCCGGGGCGAAGAACGGCACCAGCGCGATCACCGCCGCCAGCGCGGCGGTCGGGAAGAACGTCACCAGCGCACGCGGGTTCACCCGCGGGTAGATCCCGTCGGCGACGAAGAGCTGGGCGACGTCGACCTTGCCGCGCCGGATCAGGTAGTAGTCGACGATCATGATCCCGAACAGCGGGCCGAGGAACGCGCCGAGGCCGCCGAGGAAGTAGTTGACCACCGTCGGCGAGGAGTACAGCTTCCACGGCAGCACGCACAACGCGGCCACCGCGCTGATCAGCCCGCCGACGGTGAACGAGATCCGCTTCGGCCAGATGTTGGCCAGGTCGTAGGCGGGGGAGACGAAGTTGGCGACGATGTTGACGCCCATCGTGGCGATGGCGAAGGTCAGCGCGCCGACGATCAGCACCGGCGTGTTGTGCACCTTCGAGAGCAGCTCGGCCGGGTCGGTGATGGCCTCGCCGAACACCTGCATGCTGCCCGCGGTGACGATCACCGACAGCAGCGCGAACGCCGTCGAGTTGATCGGCAGGCCCCAGAAGTTGCCGCGCTTCACCGTCTTCTGGTCCGGGGCGTTGCGGGAGAAGTCGCAGAAGTTCAGCATCAGCGTGCCGTAGGTGGCCAGGATCAGGCCGGCGGCGCCGAACCACTGCCGGATCTGCTCGCCGGTCGAGAGCTGCTTCGGGCTGCTGGTCAGGGAAATGTGCCAGTTGCCCGCGGCGAGGATCCAGACGGCGAGCGCGATCATCACGACCCAGATCGCCGGGCCGCACCAGTCCTGGAACTTGCGCACCGACTCCATGCCGCGGGTGAGGATCAGCGCCTGGACCGCCCACAGCGCGACGAAGCAGATCCAGCCGAGCGCGTGCAGGCCGAGGAAACCGTGCTCGGTCAGCGGTTTCAGGCCCGGGTCGATGGCGAGCACGAGCAGCGTGATGGCGACGCTGGCGAGGTAGGTCTGGATGCCGTACCAGAAGATCGCGATGATCGCGCGGATCAGGGCGGGCAGGTTGGCGCCGAACGTGCCGAAGCTGATCCGCGCGACGACCGGGAACGGCACGCCGGTGCGCTGCCCGATCCGGCCCATCAGGTTCATGCCGGCGTAGATGATCACGAAGCCGAACAGGAGGGCGGTGAACACCTGCCAGGCCGAAAGGCCGAGCACGAACAGGCCGGCGGCGAAGGTGTAGTTGCCGAGGTTGTGCACGTCCGACATCCACAGGGCGAAGATGTCGTAGACCTTCCAGCGGCGGTCCTTCGCCGGGGCGAGGTCTTCGTTCCAGAGCCGGGGGTCCGGGGGTGGGCTCGTCTCTTGCTGGGATTCGGTGAGCGGGGCGGCGGTCATGCTTGCCTCCGATCGACGTGCAGCGACGGCGATTTGGGATACCAAAATTTGGCATCCCAAATATCACCCTCGGGTCCGCCGCCGTCAACCCTCCGGTCCGTAAACTCGTGTTACGAGCTTGTTGAAGAGAGGGGACCGGTGACGACGGCGAGCGAGCGGCAGCCCCTGGCGGCCACCCGCCAGCGGGTGCGCGACGAGCTGCGCGAACGGATCCTGACCGGCCGGCTCCGCCCGGGTGACCGGCTGGTCGAGCGCGAGCTGGCCGAGGACCTCGGCGTCTCCCGTGTGCCGGTCCGCGAGGCCATCCGCGCGCTCGAGGCCGAGGGGTTCCTCGTCGAGCAGTCGGCGCGCCGGATCGTCGTCCGGCAGCTGGCGCGCGTCGACGTCGAGGAGCTGTTCGACGTCCGGGAGGCGCTCGAAGGGCTGGCGGCCGGGCTGGCGGCGTCGCGCGCGGGTGCGGCGGAGCTGAAGCGCCTCGGCCGCGTCCTCGCCGACGCGGCCCGCGCGACGGCTCGCGGGGACGCCGCCCGGATCACCGTGCTCAACTCGCGCTTCCACGACGAGATCGTCGCCATCGCGGGCAACGCACTGCTCACCACGATGCTCCAGCCGCTGGAGGGCAGGCTCCGCTGGCTCACGAGCCAGAACGAGCACTGGGCCGACCTGCTCGACGAGCACCGGCGGCTGTACGAGGCGATCGCGTCGGGCGACGCCGAGCGGGCGAAGGCGTCCGCGGTCGAGCACGTGCGCGTCAACCGGGACGTCACGCTGCGCTCGCTCTTTCCGCAGGTCACAGCTTGATGACGAAGGTCACGCTGCGTACCGGAGAACTCACGCGTTAACATGATCGCCGGGAGATCGCTCCCTGAGTGGAAGTGGCATATCCGACACGCCCCAGGAGCCCGCTCAACAGGCGCTTCCCAGTGGCTTCATGGGAAATTCACAGAATGGGTGGCAAGTCTGACAACGTGAACCACGCCGACGACGGTGCCGGAACGGCGGCACGATGACGACTGCCCAGGCCACTCTCGAAGCCCCCGCCCGCCTCGCGAGACAGCGAGGGAAAGCGCCGTACCTGCACCAGATCGACCTCTTCCGGTTGATCACGTTCGCGTGCGTGATCCTCATCCACGTGGTCGGCGCCACGAACTTCGCGCAGGACGTCGGCGCCAACGCCGTCGAGACGCCGCTGCACTTCACCCGTGAGGCGTTCTTCGCGCTGACCGGCTTCGTGCTGGTGTTCCAGAACCGCGGCCGCGAGATCACCCCCGGCGACTTCTGGCGCAAGCGCCTGCCGCTGGTCGCGACGCCCTACCTGGCGTGGACGATGTTCTTCTGGGCCTTCTCGCTGGTCACCGGGACGCAGCAGCCGGACTCGCTCGAGGCGTCGATGCGCTTGCTGCTCAAGGACCTCGTCACCGGCGGTGCCTGGTACCACCTGTACTTCCTGCTCGTGACGATGCAGGTGTACCTGCTGTTCCCGGTGCTGATCAAGCTGCTGCGGGCGACCGCGGGCAAGCACAAGTGGCTGCTGCTCGGCAGCGGGGCCGTGCAGGTCGGCGTCACGCTGTTCATGACGTACCAGCCGTTCGGCGTGAGCTACGAGACGATCACGCACCTGTACGCCACGATCCTGCCGTACCAGTTCTACACGCTGTTCGGGGCCGTGGTGGCCTTCCACTTCGAGACCGTGCACGCCTGGGTCGGCCGGCACCGGCTGCTGCTCGGCGGCGCGCTCCTCGCCGTGCTCGGCGGCACCGAGTGGTACTACCTCCGCACCGTCCACAGTGGAACGTTCCCGCAGGTGGCCAGCGACCCGTTCCAGCCGTACCTGATCCCGTGGTTCCTCACGGTGATCGCGGCGATCTACGCGTTCACCACGTGGTGGGCCGCGCGCCGCCGTGAAGGCAGCCGGGGCGCCCGGGTGGTGTCGTGGGCGGCGAACCGGTCGTTCGGCATCTTTCTCGTCCACCCGCTCGCGCTGGCCCTGCTCGGGCCGGTGATCCCGCACGTGGCCGAGCGCTTCGGCGCGCCGTGGCTGAGCGCGGTCTTCTACCTCGCGACGATCGCGCTGACGATCGCCATGGTGGAGGTGCTCCGGCGGCTGCCCGGTAGCCGCGCGCTCACCGGCCGTCCCCGGCTGAAGGTCGCCGCCTGAGTAGCCCGACAGGGTGGTCAGGAGCACAAAAGACAGTTCGGGCATGTCACAACGAGCGGATCCGCAGGCTTGGGATATGCTGGCGGCCCGTGGGACTTCAGTCACGGGCTACCAAGTACGTTTTTGTCACCGGAGGCGTCGCCTCCTCTCTGGGTAAGGGACTCACGGCTTCGAGCCTGGGACAACTCCTTACCGCGCGCGGGCTTCGCGTCACGATGCAGAAGCTCGATCCGTACCTCAACGTCGACCCCGGGACGATGAACCCGTTCCAGCACGGTGAGGTCTTCGTCACCGACGACGGTGCGGAAACCGACCTCGACATCGGGCACTACGAGCGCTTCCTCGACCGCGACCTCGACGGCAAGGCCAACGTCACGACCGGTCAGGTCTACTCCGAGGTGATCGCCAAGGAGCGCCGCGGCGAATACCTCGGCGACACGGTGCAGGTCATCCCGCACATCACCGACGAGATCAAGGCCCGGATCACCGCGGCCGCCGAGCCGGACGAGTCCGGCCAGGCTCCCGACGTCGTCATCACCGAGGTGGGCGGCACGGTCGGCGACATCGAGTCGCTGCCGTTCCTGGAGGCGTGCCGCCAGGTCCGCCACGACGTCGGCCGCGACCACTGCTTCTTCCTGCACGTCTCGCTGGTGCCGTACCTGGCGCCCTCGGGCGAGCTGAAGACGAAGCCGACCCAGCACTCGGTCGCCGCGCTGCGCAACATCGGCATCCAGCCCGACGCGCTGGTCTGCCGGGCCGACCGGGAGATCCCCGAGGACCTCAAGCGCAAGATCGGCCTGATGTGCGACGTCGACACCGAGGCCGTCATCGCCTGCCCCGACGCGCGGTCGATCTACGACATCCCGAAGGTGCTGCACGGCGAGGCGCTCGACGCCTACGTCGTCCGCCGCCTCGGGCTGCCGTTCCGCGACGTCGACTGGACGGTGTGGGGCGACCTGCTCGACCGGGTGCACAACCCGAACGAGGTCGTGCGGGTCGCGGTCGTCGGCAAGTACATCGACCTGCCGGACGCCTACCTGTCGGTCACCGAGGCCCTGCGCGCGGGCGGGTTCGCCCACCGCGCCAAGGTCGAGATCGTCTGGGTCGCCTCCGACGACGCGCAGACCGCGTCCGGCGCGGCGTCGGTGCTGTCCGATGTGGACGGTGTGCTGATCCCGGGCGGGTTCGGCATCCGCGGCATCGAGGGCAAGGTCGGCGCGATCGAGTACGCCCGCACCCGCGGCGTGCCGCTGCTCGGCCTGTGCCTTGGCCTGCAGTGCATGGTCATCGAGGCCGCGCGGAACCTGGCCGGCATCGAGGACGCGGGCTCGTCGGAGTTCGACGAGAACACCGAGCACCCGGTGATCTCGACCATGGCCGACCAGCGCGACGTCGTCGCGGGGGAGCGGGACATGGGCGGCACCATGCGCCTGGGCGCCTACCCGGCGAAGCTCAAGCCGGGTTCGCAGGCCGCGAAGGCCTACGGCAGCACCGAGGTGTCCGAGCGGCACCGGCACCGCTACGAGGTGAACAACGCCTACCGCAAGCAGCTCTCGGACGCGGGCCTGGTCTTCTCCGGCACTTCCCCGGACGACCACCTCGTCGAGTTCGTCGAGCTGCCCGCCGAGGTGCACCCGTTCTTCGTCGGCACGCAGGCGCACCCCGAGCTCAAGAGCCGCCCGACCCGGCCGCACCCGCTGTTCAGCGCGTTCGTCAAGGCCGTGGTGGACCGCAAGGTCGCCGAGCGGCTCCCGGTCGAGCTGCCCGAGGCCCCGGTGGCGGCCCGGTGACCGCGCCCGGCGAGCACGAGTTCAGCGTCGCGGCCAGCCGCGACGTCCACATCGGCCGGGTCGTCGGCCTCCGGATCGACGAGGTCGTCATGCCCGGCGGCGACACCGCGACCCGCGAGGTGATCGAGCACCTCGGCGCGGTGGCGATCGTCGCGCTGGACGACGAGCAGCAGGTCACGCTCATCCACCAGTACCGGCACCCGATCGGGCACCGGCTCTGGGAGCTGCCGGCCGGCCTGATCGACCACCTCGGCGAGGACCCGGTCGGCACGGCGAAGCGCGAGCTCGTCGAGGAGGTCGGGCTGGCGGCTTCGGACTGGGTGACCCTGGTCGACGTCGCGGCGTCGCCCGGCTTCACCGACGAGGTCGTGCGGGTGTTCCTGGCCCGCGGACTGTCCGATGTGGAGCGTGACGTGCTCGGCGAGGAGGAGGCGGACCTGGTGATCCGCAAGTTCCCCCTCGCCGAGGCCGTGCGGATGGCCCTGGCGGGCGAGCTGGTCAACGGCGCCACGGTGTCCGGGGTGCTGGCCGCGCACGCGGTGCTCACCGGCGCGGGCGCGGCCCGGCCGGCGGACGCCCCGTGGGAAGACCGCCCGACGGCGTTCGCCGAGCGCAAGGAAGCCTGAGCTGCCCGGCTGCGCCCCGGTTCAGGGGCGCAGCCGGCGGCCTTCGGCGTCCGTGCCGCCGTTGACCAGCAGCACGATGCCGTCGATGATCGGCCACAGGATGCCGACCCCGGTGCAGAAGGTGGCGAAGAGCTGGGCGATGCCCAGGCCGGTCTGGCCGGTGTAGAACCGGCCGACGCCGAAGGGCAGCACGATCTGCAGCACCCCGGCCACCGTCTTCGACCGGTGCGAGTACACCGCGGGCGGCGGCCCGTACGGCATCGCCACGGGCATCGAGGGCGGCGCGTACACCGGCACCGGCATCGGCATCGGTCCCGGTGGCGGCCCGAAGAAGCCCGGGTGCGGATGCGGCAGGTCGCGGAACAGCGGCCGCAGCTCGCCCAGCGTCGTCGCCGCGTAGGCGTCCGTCACCCGCGTCTCGTACTCGACCGGCGTGATGCGGCCCATGCCGAAGTGATCGGCGAGCAACCTCGCCGCCTCCTCACGCTCGGCGGTGCCGATGCGGAGTTCGTCGGACCCCATGGCTCCAAGGTAACCGAACGGGGTTTCTGCCGGGTCACGAGCGCCGCGCGGCCTAAGGTGACGGCGTGGCAGCCCCGGGCAGCACGGACGGCGTGATCGCCGCGTACCTCGACCACCTGGTCGTCGAACGCGGGACCGCGCGCAACACCCTGGACAGCTACGCCCGCGACCTGCGCCGGTACGCCGCGCACCTCGACGGCGCGGGCATCGGGAAGATCGCCGACGTCGCCCCGGCGCACGTGACGTCCTTCGGCGCCGCACTGCGCGAAGGCGACGAGGACCACAAGCCGCTGGCCGCGTCGTCGGCCGCGCGGGCCCTGGTCGCCGTGCGGGGCCTGCACAAGTTCGCCCACGCCGAGGGCCTCACCGAGCACAACCCGGCCCGCGAGGTCCGCCCGCCGACGCCGGCGAAGCGGCTGCCCAAGGCCCTGCCCGTCGACGACGTCCTCCGGCTGCTGGAGACCCCGCCGCCGGACGGCGAACGCCCGCTGCGCGACCGGGCGCTGCTGGAGCTGCTCTACTCGACCGGGGCCCGGATCTCCGAAGCGGTCGGCCTCGACCTCGACGACGTCGACGACGCCGAGCGCACGGTGCTGCTCGACGGCAAGGGCGGCAAGCAGCGGCTGGTCCCGATCGGGCGGCCCGCGCTCGCCGCGGTGCACGCCTACACCGTGCGCGCGCGGCCGGCGCTCGCCGCGCGCGGCCGGGGCACCGCGGCGCTGTTCCTCAACGCCCGCGGCAGCCGGCTCTCGCGGCAGAGCGCGTGGCAGGTCCTCAAGGACACCGCCGGCCGCGCCGGGATCGCGGCCGTCGTCTCGCCGCACACGCTCCGCCACTCCTTCGCCACGCATCTGCTCGAGGGCGGCGCCGACGTCCGCGTCGTCCAGGAACTGCTCGGCCACGCCTCGGTGACGACGACGCAGGTGTACACGCTGGTCACGGTCAACACCCTGCGCGAGGTGTACGCCACGGCGCACCCGCGGGCGTTGGGCTAGACGGCCCTATAGAGCGCGAACAGCCTTCATACGCTGGACCGACGGTCGAGTGACATTGCCCCGTCGAGTCCGGCGCGTTGCTTTGCCGGGGCTCCGACTCCGCGCATAGGCTGCGGCGGACGCTGACGAACAAGGAGCTTTCGCGCCATGTCGACACCGAACCAGCCGGCCGCAACGGCCGAGTCCGCCGGGTCGGCGGCGGCGAACCTCAGCCAGGTCACCATCGCCACGCCCGCGATCCACGAAGGCGACGAACCGCAGCAGCCGGAACGCAACGGCAAGAAGGTCAAGCTCGAGGGTATCGGGCCGACCGGCCGCCCGATCCGCGAGCACCCCGATCCGGCGCCGCTGGACCGGCACGGCCCGGCCAAGATCATGGCGATGTGCAACCAGAAGGGCGGCGTCGGCAAGACGACGTCGACCATCAACCTGGGTGCCGCCCTCGCCGAGTACGGCCGCAAGGTGCTCCTCGTCGACTTCGACCCGCAGGGCGCGCTCGCCGTCGGCCTCGGCATCCAGCCGCACGAACTGGACCACACGGTCTACAACGCCATCATGGAGCGGTCGGTCAGTGCCACCGACGTGCTCATGAAAACCCGCGTGGACGGCGTTGACCTGCTGCCGAGCAACATCGACCTGTCCGCGGCGGAGGTCCAGCTCGTCGCTGAGGTAGGGCGCGAGCACACGTTGTTACGGGTCCTGCGTCCGGTCATGAACGACTACGACTATGTTCTTGTGGACTGCCAGCCCTCGCTCGGCCTGCTCACGGTGAACGCGCTGACCGCCGCGGACGGCGTGATCATCCCGCTGGAGTGCGAGTTCTTCAGTCTGCGAGGCGTCGCCCTCCTGATCGACACCATCGAGAAGGTCCAGGAACGCCTCAACCCCAAACTGGACATAGTCGGGATTCTCGCCACCATGTACGACCCGAGAACCCTGCATTCGAAGGAGGTCATGGCTCGCGTGGTGGAGGCATTCGGCGAGACCGTGTTCGACACGGTCATCAACCGCACGGTGCGGTTCCCCGAGACGACGGTCGCGGGTGAGCCGATCACGACCTGGGCGCCCAAGTCGGCCGGCGCGGCGGCGTACCGCCAGCTGGCCCGCGAGGTGATCGCTCGGTGAGCAGGCGCGCTTCCCTGCCCGGAGCGTCGGAACTCTTCAGGATCACCTCCAGTCCCGCCCTCGATCTCCCGCCCCAGGCGCCGCCCGCGCCCGTCGAGCCCGCCGAGAAGGCCAAGCCCGCGGGCAACGGCCGGACCGAACAGCTGGCCCGCAGCGCGGCCCCGCACGGGTCGGGACGGACGAAGCACGACGCGAAGATCACGGTGTACGTCTCCGGCGACGAGCTCGTGGCCATGGAGCAGGCCCGGTTGACGCTGCGCGCCAAGCACGAGCTGGTCGTCGACCGCGGCCGGCTGGTCCGCGAGGCGGTGGCGGTGCTGCTGGCCGACTTCGACGCCAACGGCGAAGAGTCGGTGCTGGTGCAACGGCTGCGGGTGGTCGGCTCAGACGGCGGCGAAACCGAGGGCTGATGGACGAGCCGGCACCGGCTCCGGAGGAACAGGTCCCCGAAGAGCACCAGACGGTGCACGGCGGGATGATCCCCGAAGGCGTCAACACCGAAGAACTGAGCACGTCGAAGTTCAAGGTGCGGCTGGCCAACTTCGAAGGGCCGTTCGACCTGCTGCTGCAGCTCATCTCGCAGCACCAGCTCGACGTCACCGAGGTGGCGCTGCACCGGGTCACCGACGACTTCATCGCCTACACGCGCGCGCTGGGCGCCGACTGGAACCTCGACGAGACGACGGAGTTCCTGGTCATCGCGGCCACCCTGCTCGACCTCAAGGCGGCGCGGCTGCTGCCTTCGGCCGAGGTGGAGAACGAGGACGACCTCGCCCTGCTCGAGGCCCGTGACCTGCTGTTCGCGCGGATCCTGCAGTACCGCGCGTACAAGCAGGTGGCGGCGCTGTTCGGCGAGCTGGAACAGGGCGCGCTGCGGCGCTACCCGCGGTCGGTGGCGCTGGAGGACCGGTTCGTCGGGTTGCTGCCCGAGGTGATGCTGGGGGTGACGCCGGACAAGTTCGCCGAGATCGCGGTCGCGGTGTTCAAGCCGAAGCCGCCGCCGACGGTGTCGATCGCCCACATCCACATGGGCCGCATCTCGGTGCGCGAGCACGCGGCGATCCTGCGGGTGATGCTGGCCGAGCGCGGCCAGGCGACGTTCGGCGAACTGGTCGACGACTGCGACCACACGGTGGAGGTCGTCGCGCGCTTCCTGGCGCTGCTGGAGCTCTACCGCGAGGCGACGGTTCAGTTCGAGCAGAGCGAGGCACTGGCCGAACTGCACGTCCGCTGGACGGGCGGTTCCAGGGAAGAAGCCTCCGCGGCGGCCGAGCTGGACCGCGCCGCCGGAGACGAAGAGGAGTACGGGTGAACCCCGAGAACGACGAAGTGGCCGAAGCACCGGCGCCGGACGAGCCGGTGGTGGACGAGGCCGCGGCGGAGCTGGCACTGGACGAGGCCCTGTCCGGCGAGCCGGTGGACGAGGACGGGTCGCCGCTGGAACCCGTCGCCGAGGTGACCACCCCCGAGCCCGCACTTTCACGTGAAAGTGCGGATCCCGAGCGCGCACTTTCACGTGAAAGTGCGGATCCCGAGGGGGAGTTTTCACGGGAAAGCGATGCGGCCGAGGGGGAGCCGGGGCCCGATGATCCCGAGTCCGACCTGGTCGCCAGCGGGGACATCAGCCTGCTGCCGGACGTCGACTCCGACGAGGCCCTGGAAGCCGCGCTCGAGTCGCTGCTGCTCGTCGTCGACTCGCCGGCCAGTGAGGAACTGCTCGCCGAAACGCTCGAGCAGCCGAAGGCGCGGATCGTCGTCGCGCTGCGCACCATGGCGCAGAAGTTCACCGACCGGACGTCCGGGATCGACCTGCGGCGCGTCGGCGAAGGGTGGCGGTTCTACACTAGGGATGTCTACGCCCCGTTCGTGGAGAAGCTCCTGCTGGACGGCCAGCGGTCGAAGCTGACCCGGGCCGCGCTGGAGAGCCTCGCCGTGATCGCGTACCGGCAACCGGTGACCCGGGCCAGGGTCGCCGCGGTGCGCGGCGTGAACGTGGACGGCGTGATCCGGACGCTGCTCGCGCGCGGCCTCATCGAAGAGATGGGGACCGACCCCGACACGACCGGCACGCTGTACGTGACGACCGAGCTGTTCCTGGAGCGACTGGGGCTGTCGTCACTGAACGACCTGCCCGCCATCGCTCCGTTGCTACCCGAAGTGGACACCATCGATGACATCCAGTGAACACCCCGACGGCATCCGCCTGCAGAAGGTGCTGTCGCAGGCCGGGGTCGCCTCCCGGCGCGCGGCGGAAGACCTGATCGCGGCCGGGCGGGTCGAGGTGGACGGCGAGGTCGTCACCGAGCTGGGCCGCCGGGTGCACCCGGACGAGGCGGTCATCCACGTCGACGGCACCCGCGTGAACCTGCGCGACGACCTGATCTACCTCGCGCTGAACAAGCCCAAGGGCGTCCACTCGACGATGTCGGACGACCGCGGCCGCCCGTGCGTCGGCGACTACCTCGCCGGCCGGTACGAGGAGACCCCCGGCGTCGTGCACGTCGGCCGGCTCGACGAGAACACCGAGGGCCTGCTGCTGCTGACCAACGACGGTGACCTCGGCCACCGGCTGATGCACCCGTCCTACCGGGTGCTCAAGACCTACCTCGCCGAGGTCGACGGCCTCGTGCCGCGCGGGCTCGGCAAGGAGCTGCGCAACGGCTGGGAGCTGCCTGACGGCATCATCAAGGTCGACCAGTTCCGGGTGAAGGACATGCACTCCGGCAAGTCGCTGGTGGAGCTGGTCATCCACGAGGGCAAGAAGCACATCGTGCGCCGCCTGCTCAAGGACACCGGCCACCCGGTGCTCAAGCTGGTCCGCACGGCGGTCGGCGACGTCCAGCTCGGCAACCAGCGCGTCGGCTCGATCCGGCGGCTGACGAAGGGCGAGGTCGGGGCGCTCTACCGCAACGTCGAGCTCTGATCTCGTACGGCGGTGACGAAGCCGCCGGCGGTCGCGTCGTCGTCCGACGGCCGGCCGTGGGCGGCGGCCAGCTCGGCGCGGGTGACCGTCGACGGCGCCCAGCCGTGGGCGGCCAGCCACTCCGGTGCCCGGCCGCCGAGCCCGCCCCGCCACAGCGAGGTGACGTGCTCGCCGCCCGCGGCGGCCTTCGCGCGGGCGATCAGGCTGTCCGGCGGCGTGCCCGGCCGGTGCTCGAACGCGATCCGGCTGCCCGGCGCGGACAGCTCACCGACGGTGGTCAGCAGCCGCTCGGCCTCCTCGGGCGTCAGGTACATCAGCAGGCCTTCGGCGAGCCACGCGGTCGGCGCGGCCGGGTCGAACCCGGCGCCGCGCAGCCGGGTCGCCCAGTCTTCCCGCAGGTCCGCGGGCACGACGACGCGTTCGCACGAAGGCTCGGCGTCCTGCTCGTCGAGCACGTCGTCCTTGAAGGCCAGCACTTCCGGCAGGTCCAGCTCGAACAGCCGGGTGCCGGCCGGCCAGGTCAGCCGGAACGCCCGCGTGTCCAGCCCGGCCGCGAGCAGCACGACCTGCGTGCAGTCGCTGCCGAGCAGGTGGTCGTCGTAGAAGCGGGTGCGGATCACGACCTGCGGGTAGAACAGCGCGCCGAGGCCGGCCTGCGGTCCGCTGGGCGACGCGTCCGGTAGCGCGGAGCGGCCCGCTTCGAAGAACGCGGCCGCGTACGGGTCGTCGAACAGGCGGTCCGGGCGGCGGCTCTCGGCGGCGCGCAACGCAGCGACGCCGACCGCGGTGCGGCTCACGGCGGGCAGGGACTCCGTCACGACCGCCAACGTACCCCCGACTTTCCGCCGTGGTGCGCGCGTTCCCCGGCTCGCTAGCGTGACGGGCATGCGACTCGGAGTGGTGTGCGGAATCCTCGCGGTGCTCCTGTCCGGCGCGGTGGCCCCGGCGGACGCGGCTCCCGCGGGGAGCGAGCCGGTCTACGACTACGCGTCGGCGATCCGGGAGACGGTCTGGGTCGACATCGGCCACGACGGCGACGGTGACGGCCGGTCCGACCGCGTCGCCGCGGACATCGTGCGCCCGAGCGGCGCGACCTCGCGGGTGCCGGTGATCATGGACGCCAGCCCGTACTACTCGTGCTGCGGGCGCGGCAACGAGAGCGAGCTCAAGTCCTACGACAGCGCCGGCAAGCCGGTGAAGTTCCCGCTGTTCTACGACAACTACTTCGTGCCCCGCGGCTACGCGGTGGTGCTCGTCGACCTGGCCGGGACCAACCGCTCGGCGGGCTGCGCGGACGTCGGCGGCGCTTCGGATGTCGACTCGGCGCGCAAGGTCGTCGACTGGCTCAACGGCCGCGCGACCGGCTACAGCGCGAAGACCGGCGGCAGCGCCGTGACCGCGGGCTGGAGCACCGGGAACGTCGGGATGATCGGGAAGTCCTACGACGGCACGATCGCCAACGGCGTCGCGGCGACCGGCGTGGCCGGGCTGAAGACCATCGTGCCGATCTCGGCGATCAGCTCCTGGTACGACTACTACCGCTCCGACGGCGCGACGTTCGGCTTCAACCCGGACGGGCTGGCCCAGACGGTCGAAGCGCGCAACAGCGGGCAGAACTGCGCGGCGCAGAACCAGGTGCTCCGGCAGGGCGCCACGGCCAACGGCGACTACGGGCCGCTGTGGGCGGACCGCGACTACGTCCGGACCGCGGGCAACGTGCGTGCCAGCGTGCTGCTTTCCCACGGCGTCAACGACCTCAACGTCAAGACCATCCACTTCGGACAGTGGTGGGCCGGGCTGAACGTCGAGAAGAAGATCTGGCTGTCGCAGACCGGGCACGTCGACCCGTTCGACTACCGGCGCGCGGACTGGGTCGACCTGCTGCACCGGTGGTTCGACCACTACCTGCTCGGCATCGACAACGGCGTCCAGAACGGGCCGCAGGCGAGCGTCGAGCGGCAGCCGGACCAGTGGGTGGACCAGAGCGCGTACCCGGCGGCGAACGCGGTGGCCACGACGTTGCGGCCGCACACCGGCGGCACGCTCGGCACTTCGGCGGCGTCCGGGACGGCGTCCTTCACCGACAACCCGAACCTGGGCGAGGACACCTGGGTGACGAACCCGGGCAGCGCCGCGCTGACCTACTCGACCGGGGCGCTGCCGTCGGACGTCCAGGTGTCCGGGACCACGACGCTGACCGTGACGGCGACGCCGAGCACGTCGTCGGCGCGGCTGTCGGCGCTGCTCGTCGACCTCGGCCCGGCGACGATCCGCAACTTCGCCGGCAGCGGCGAGGGGATCAAGACGGGGACGGCGGAGAACTGCTGGGGCTCGTCGGCGACCGGGGACGACGCCTGCTACCGGATCGCGTCGGCGGACGTGAAGAAGGTCAGCTACACGATCCTGAGCCGGGGCTGGGCGGACCTCGCGAACTACGCTTCCCTTTCCCAGGAACGGGTGCTGACCCCGGGCACGGCGTACGCGATGACGTTCCGGCTGGCCTCGACCGACCACGTCGTGCCGCGCGGGCACGCGCTGGCGCTGATCATCGGCGGCACGGACGGCAGCTTCGTCCGCGGCCCCGCCCAGCCGGGCCGGGTGACCCTGGACCTGGCCCGGACGTCGGCGTCGGTCCCGCTGGCCGGCGTCGTCCCGGCGGCGACCACGCACCCGGCCCCGGCCGGCGGCGAGCACGTGCCGTCGGCGGCCCGGGCGGACCTGCGGTAGCCGGGAAACCCGCGCGACAGCGCGGTTCCGCCGTGGCTACGGTCGGCGGATGCGCGAACTCACGTGGCGGCCGCTCGTGCCCGCGGACGCCCAGGCGTCGGCCGACCTGCTCAACGCCATCGAGGCCGTGGACCGGATCGGGGAGAACTACACCGCGGAGGACACGCGCCAGGAGCTGATCGACCCGTACGCGGACCTCGAGCGGGCGAGCCTCGCCGCGTTCGACGGCGAGACGCTGGTGGGCTACATGAAGGTCCGCCACAAGGCGTCCGCGACGGAGGTCCACCGGGTCTTCCTGGACGGCGGCGTGCACCCCGCGTACCGCCGCCACGGCATCGGGACGGCGTTGCTCGAAGCGGGCGTGGCGGCGGCGAAGGTGGTGCACGCCCGGCACCACCCGGGGTTGCGGCTGGTGGTCGACGTGCACAAGGCCGAGCACATCGCCGGAGTCCCGGAACTCGTGCGGTCCCGGGGTTTTGCGCCTGCCCGGTACTTCCAGCGGATGGAGCACGCGCTTTCGGGCGTGACCGGCGTCGTCGTGCCGGGGCTGCGGATCGAGGCGTGGTCGCCGTCGGCCGACGAGGACTTCCGCTCGGTGCGGAACGAGGCCTATCGGGACTTCTGGGGTGCCGCGCCGATGCCGGTGGACCAGTGGCGGAACAAGATCGTCAACCAGACGTTCCGGCCGGAGATCAGTTTCCTGGCGCGGCACGCCGGCGTCGCGGTGGGCGTACTGGTGACGATGTCGTGGGAGGCCGACACGGCGGCGACCGGCGTTCGCGACGCGCACTTCATGGTCGTGGGGACGCTGCGGGAGTTCCGGCGGCGGGGCGTGGCGGGCGCGTTGCTGGCCCACGCGCTGCGGGCCGCGGCGGGGTCGGGGTACGACCGGGCGAGCTTGAACGTCGACTCGGCCGATCCGGCCGGGGTGTCCGGGGTTTTCGTGAAGGCGGGTTTTACGGCGAAGCAGCGGTACGTGCGCTGGGCGCTCGAGGTCTGACTTCGGCCGCGCCGGCTATGTGCTTCACCATGACGCCGTCGGCGAAGAGCAGGCCGCGCATGTTCCGGACCTCGATCGGTCCGGCGATCACCGCGCAAGGACTTGCGTTGCGCGGCGATCGCCGCCGCGACCTGATCTTCTGCTCGGCGAGCCTTCGGGCGCGCGAGCCATTGCGGCCGCCGAACCGGCCGGGCGGACCGGCTTCAGTTCGCCTCGACCGGGGCCGTCTTCGCGGCCGACTTGCGTTGCAGTGCGCGGGCGATCGGCTCCACCACCCGGGCGGCCGTCGGGCCGAGGATCGCCATCAGCAGCACGTACGCCGTGGCCAGCGCCGCCAGTTCGCCCTCGACCGCGCCCGCCGTCACCGCCAAGCCCGCGATCACGATCGAGAACTCGCCGCGGGCCACCAGCGCGGCTCCCGCGCGAGCGCGGCCCATCTTCCCGATGCCCTGCCTTCGCGCCGCCCACCAGCCGGTGCCGACCTTCGTCAGGGTCGTCACCACCGCCAGCACCACGGCCCAGCCGAGGACCGGCGGGATCGACGCCGGGTTCGTGTTGAGGCCGAACACCACGAAGAACACCGCCGCGAACAGGTCGCGCAGCGGCTCCAGCAAGTGCGTCGCGTTCTCCGCCGTCGAACCCGAGATCGCGATGCCGAGCAGGAACGCGCCGACCGCGGCCGACACCTGCATCGCCGACGCGATGCCCGCCACCAGCAAAGCCGCGCCGAGGACCTTGAGGAGGAACACCTCACGGTCGGGGCTGTCGACGGCGGCCGAGACGTACCGGCCGAACTTCAGCGCGATCACCAGCACCACCGTGATCACCATGAGCGAGATCCCGACGGCCTCCATGCCGCCGAGGAAGCTGACGCCGCCCAGCACCGCCGTGAGGATCGGCAGGTAGAGCGCCATCACCAGGTCCTCGAACACGAGGATCGACAGCACCACCGGCGTCTCGCGGTTGCCGAGGCGGCCGAGGTCGCCGAGCACCTTGGCGACGATGCCGGACGACGAGATGTACGTGACGCCCGCCATCACCATCGCGCCGACCGGGCCCCAGCCCAGCAGCAGCGCGACCGCCGCACCGGGCGCGGCGTTGAGGACGATGTCGAGCAGGCCCGCCGTCCACGAGCGGCGCAGGCCGGTGAACAGCTCGGCCGCGGAGTACTCCAGGCCGAGCAGCAACAGCAGCAGCACGACGCCGATTTCGCTGGCCAGGTGGGTGAAGCCGCCGATGTCGGTCAGCGGGATCAGCCCGCCGGAGCCGAAGCAGAGGCCGCCGAGCAGGTAGAGCGGGATGGGGGAGAGGCCGATCTTCCCGGCCAGGCGCCCGAGCGCGCCCAGCACGAAGAAGACCGCCCCCAGTTCGATCAGGGACAGCGCGGTGTGGTCCATCGGCCGCTCAGCCGTACTTGAGGATCTTGGCGGCGGCTTCGAGGCCCTCGCTCGTGCCGACCGCGACCAGCAGGTCACCCCCGGTGAGGGCGAAGTCCGGCGTGGGTGACGGGTGGACCTGGCCCGCCCGCGCCACCGCGACCACCGAAACGCCGGTGCGGGTGCGCATCGCCGTGTCGCCGAGCGTACGGCCGTCGAACGGGCCGGACGGCTTGATCGGCAGCTGCTTCGTGCTGATCCCCGGTAGGTCCTGGTGCTCCTCGGTGAGCTGCGCGACCAGCTGCGGCGCCCCGAGCAGGTTGGCGAGCGTGCCCGCCTCGTCCGCGGTCAGCGGGATCGAGGCGGCGCACGCGTCGGCGTCGTCCGCCTTCGACACGATGAGCTCGGTGTGGCCGTCCCGCTGCGACACGACGCCGATGCGGCGGCCGGTACGGGTGCTGAAGTCCTTGCGGACCCCGATGCCGGGAAGAGGGGTTACTTCGACGTTCACCCAACCACCGTAACCCACCTGTCCGATTCGCGACGTTCAGCCGAGCAGGAGCAACGCGGCCGCGACGACCATCACGACGGCGGTCAGGCCGTGGACGGCGAACGCCACCGCCTTCTTCCCGCGGTGGCGCAGGACGATCAGCATGTCGAAGACGGGCCAGAGGGCCGCGGTGAGGATGACCCAGCCCAGTGCGTGCGGGTCTCCGTAGATCACCAGGGCCAGCGGGACCAGCCCGGCCCCGACGTCGCGGCCGCCCTTGACGTTGAGGAAGCTCTCGGCGTTTTCGGGGACCTCGGTGAAACCGAAGCCCGCGGCGATCTTGGCCGGCGCGAAGAGGTAGTTGAGCCCGACGTAGATGATGCCGAGCGAGACGAGTGCGACGAGGACGTAGCCGGTGACGATCATGGTGTTCCCTCCAGTTTTCTAGCATCGCTAGGATTGCTAGCAACGCTAACTTAGCGGCGCTAGTTTGTCTAGCGGTGCTAGCATCAGCGCCATGACCCAGCGACAACGGCGTGTGCGCGACCGGACCGAGCGCGGGCGGCGGATCGTCACCGCGGCCAGGGAGCTGGCCGAAGCCGAGGGCTGGGACGCGGTCACCACCCGGCGGCTCGCGGCCCTGATCGAGTACAGCCAGCCGGTGCTCTACAGCCACTTCCCCGGCGGCAAGGACGCGATCATGGCGGCGGCCGCCCTGGAGGGCTTCGCCGAGCTGGCCACGGCGCTCGCGGCGGCCCGGGAAGGCGGGGTCGCGGGGGTCGCGGGCGCGTACGTGCGGTTCGCCGGCGAGAAGCCCGCCCTGTACGACGCGATGTTCACGCTGGCCTCCGAGCTCCCGTTCGCCCAGGAGGACACCCCGGAGGTGATGCAGGAGGCCTACGGCGGGCTGGTCGCGGTGATCGAGCCGGTGGCGGGCACCCAGGACGCGGGCGTGCTGACCGAGGTCTTCTGGAGCGCGCTGCACGGGTTGGTCACCCTCGACCGCGGGCGCCGGTTGTCGCCGCGGCACCGGGAGGAGCGGCTCGCGCTGGTGGTCGCCCGCTTCGGCGCGCGGGCCGACTGATCTCCTCCGCACCCCGACCGGCAGAATGGGGGGCGGCCCGAACGAGGACGAGGACGCGAGGAGAGTGCCGGTGACGGGAGCGCTACGAGGTGTGGTCGCTTTGGACGGCCCTTCGGGGACCGGGAAGACGACCGTCGCCCGCAAGCTCGCCGACCGGCTCGGGGCGGGCTACCTCGACACCGGCGCCATGTACCGGATGGTCACCCTCGCCGTGCTGCGCGCCGGCGTCGACCCCGCCGACCCGGCCGCCGTCGCCGCCGTCGCCGACCAGGCGGACTTCAGCATCGGGACCAGCCCCGAGCGCCCCGAGATCCGGCTCGGCGGCGAAGACGTCGCCGCCGACATCCGGGGCCCCGAGGTCACCAAGGCCGTCTCGCCCGTCTCCGCCGTGCCGCACGTGCGCGAGCTGCTGGTCGGCAGGCAGCGGCAGATCATCGACGACGTCGTCGGGCACCGCGGCGGGATCGTCGTCGAGGGTCGCGACATCGGCACCGTCGTCGTGCCGGACTCGCCGCTCAAGGTCTTCCTGACCGCGTCGGCCGACGTCCGCGCCTCCCGCCGGAGCACCCAGGACACCGCCGCCGGGCGGTCGTCGTCGGTCGCCGACGCGCTGGCGAGCGTCGAGCGCCGCGACCACCTCGACTCCACGCGCGCCGCTTCGCCGCTGCGCGCGGCCGACGACGCCGTGCACGTCGACACCTCGGAACTGTCGATCGACCAGGTGATCGTCGCCCTCAGCGAGCTCGCCAGCCACCGCGGGCTGCTGGCGGGGTGCAACGCCGAGGTAGCTCGATGAGAGCTGACGGACTCCCCGAGGGATCCGTCGGCGCACTCCACGACGCCGGGCGGATTTTCGCCCGGTACCATTTGCGCTCGGCCTTCCGCATCCGCGTGCACGGCCGCGAGCGGATGCCCGCCACCGGGCCGGTGGTGGTGATCGCCAACCACAGTTCGATGATCGAGCCGCAGCTGATCTTCGGAATGCTGCCGCGGCGTTCGGCGTTCCTGGTCAAGGCCGAGCTGTTCAAGGGGCTCGCCGGGAAGTTCCTGGTGGCCATCGGGCAGATCCCGCTCAAGCGCGGCGAGATCGACCGCAGGCCGCTGATGACGGCGGTCGGCGTGCTCAAGGGCGGCGGTGTCGTCGGGATCTTCCCCGAAGGCACCCGCGGCGCGGGCGACGTCGGCGCGGCCGAACGCGGCGCGGCCTGGCTGGTCCGGGCCTCCGGCGCGACCGTGCTCCCGGTCGCGACGCGGGGCACGCGCAAGCCGGCGGACGGCAAGCGGCGCTGGCGCCCACGCGTGGACATCCTCGTGGGGGAGCCGTTCACGCCGAAGGTCGGACCCGGGAAGACCGGGCTCGACCAGGGCACCGAAGAGCTCCGCGGCGAGCTCGCGGCGCTCGTGAAGACTTTGGACGATTGGCGCAGCGAAAACGGATTCGCTACGCCATAAGGGAAATTGGGTAGTGATGGCAGTGTTTGATTCCGCCTCCGCGGAAGAAAGTACGTCGGCGGCGCTGGACAGCGTCGGCGAGATCGACGGCACCTGGTCGGACGAGACCGAGTTCGCCGCGCTCGACGCGCAGATCGAGGCGGCCGAGCTGGCCGAGGAGGCCGCGCTCGCGCAGCCGGTGCTCGCCGTCGTCGGCCGCCCGAACGTGGGCAAGTCGACGCTGGTCAACCGGATCCTCGGCCGCCGCGAAGCCGTCGTGCAGGACGTGCCGGGCGTGACCCGCGACCGCGTCGCCTACGACGCCTTCTGGGGCGGCCGCCGGTTCACCCTGGTCGACACCGGCGGCTGGGAACCGGACGCGACCGGCCTGCAGGCCTCCGTCGCCGCCCAGGCCGAGCTGGCCATGCAGACCGCGGACGCCGTGCTGCTGGTGATCGACGCCACGGTCGGCGCCACCGCCACCGACGAAGCCGTCTCCAGGGTGCTGCGCCGCTCGAAGAAGCCGGTGCTGCTGGCCGCGAACAAGGTCGACGACGACCGCCTGCTCGCGGACACCGCGTCGCTGTGGTCGCTCGGCCTCGGCGAGCCGCACCCGGTCAGCGCGCTGCACGGCCGCAGCTCAGGCGACCTGCTCGACGCCATCCTCAAGGCCCTGCCCGAGTCGCCGCGCGAAGGCGGCGCCGCGACGGCGGGCCCGCGGCGCGTCGCGCTGGTCGGCAAGCCGAACGTCGGCAAGTCGAGCCTGCTCAACAAGCTCTCCGGCGAGGAGCGCTCGGTCGTCGACTCGGTCGCCGGCACCACCGTCGACCCGGTCGACTCGCTGGTCGAGCTGGACGGCGAGACCTGGCGGTTCGTCGACACGGCGGGCCTGCGCAAGCGCGTCAACTTCGCCGCCGGCGCCGAGTACTACGCCTCGCTGCGCACCAAGACCGCGATCGACGCGGCCGAGGTCGCGATCGTGCTGCTGGACGCGGCCGAGCCGCTGTCGGAGCAGGACCTGCGGGTGCTGACCATGGTCGTCGAGGCCGGGCGCGCCTGCGTGCTCGCGTTCAACAAGTGGGACCTGGTCGACGAGGACCGCCGGCACGCGATGGTCCGCGAGCTGGACCGCGGCCTGGTCCGCGTGCCGTGGGCGGAGAAGGTCAACATCTCCGCGCTGACCGGCCGTTCGGTGCGCAAGCTGGCGCCGGCACTGCGGACCGCGCTGAAGTCGTGGGACCAGCGGGTGCCGACCGGCCAGCTCAACGCGTGGCTGTCCGACCTGGTCGCGGCCACCCCGCCGCCGGTCCGCTCGGGCAAGCAGCCGAAGGTGCTGTTCGCGACCCAGGCCGGCATCCGGCCGCCGACGCTGGTGCTGTTCACCACCGGCTTCCTCGAGGCGGGCTACCGCCGGTTCATCGAGCGCCGGTTCCGCGAGCAGTTCGGGTTCACCGGCAGTCCCGTTCGGGTGAACGTGCGGGTCCGGGAGAAGAAGGCGAAGGCGAAAATCGGTGGGAAGGCCGCCCGGACGCGGTGATTTCTCCCCGTGTCGGGCCCGCGTGAGGTCCGACACTCCCTCGTGACCCTGCGGACACCTTTTCGCAATCCGCGGGTATGGTGAAAGGTCGTTGCGGGCGCCTCAACCGGAGAGCGAGCCCGGTTGAGGCTCCCGAAAGGTGAGTGGTGGGCTTGCGCGCCCATGGTTTGTCCCTGCACGTCTTCTTCACGGCCGGGGTGAACGGTCGATGACCGTCACGATCGAGCCTGCCGAATCCGCCGCCGAGATCACCGCGCCGTCGCCGGCCTCCGTCGCCGGGCGGGCGCTGTTCTGGTCCGGCCTCGGCGCCAGCGAGCGCACCCTGCTCGACATCGTCGCCGAGACCGCCGAGCGGCACCCCAACGCCGCCGCGATCGACGACGGCCGCACCACCCTGACCTACCGGCGCCTGCTCGAGGAGATCGACGCCTACGGCCGTCGCCTGCGCGGGTACGGCGTCGGCCTCGGCGACCGCGTCGGCATCCGCATCTCCTCCGGCACCGCCGAGCTGTACGTCGCGATCCTCGCCACCCTGTCCGTCGGCGCCGCCTACGTGCCGGTCGACGCGGACGACCCGGACGAGCGCGCCGAGCTGGTCTTCGAAGAGGCCCAGGTGGCCGCGGTCGCGACCGACGGGAAGATCACCGTCCACTCCACGCCGGGCGGCCGCGACGGCGTCCCCGGCCCGGCCGACGACGCCTGGATCATCTTCACCTCCGGTTCCACCGGCAAGCCCAAGGGCGTCGCGGTCACGCACGCCGCCGCGGCCGCGTTCGTCGACGCCGAGGCCGAGCTGTTCCTCACCGACGAGCCGGTCGGCCCCGGCGACCGCGTCCTCGCCGGGCTGAGCGTCGCCTTCGACGCCTCCTGCGAAGAGATGTGGCTGGCCTGGCGCCACGGCGCCTGCCTGGTCCCGGCGCCGCGCGCGCTGGTCCGCACCGGCGTCGATCTCGGCCCGTGGCTGGTCGCGCAGCGGATCACCGTCGTCTCGACCGTGCCGACGCTGGCCGCGCTGTGGCCCGCCGACGCGCTCGAAGACGTCCGCCTGCTCATCTTCGGCGGCGAAGCCTGCCCGCCGGAGCTGGCCGAGCGCGTCGCCGTCGAAGGCCGCGAAGTCTGGAACACCTACGGCCCGACCGAGGCCACCGTCGTCGCCTGCGCCGCGCAGCTGACCGGCGAGGGCCCGGTCCGGATCGGCCTGCCGCTCTCGGGCTGGCAGCTCGCCGTCGTCAACGACGAGGGGCAGCCGGTCGCCATGGGCGAGACCGGTGAGCTGGTCATCGGCGGGGTCGGCCTGGCCCGCTACCTCGACGCCGAGAAGGACGCGGAGAAGTTCGCGCCGCTGCCGTCGCTGGGCTGGCAGCGCGCCTACCGCTCCGGCGACATGGTCCGCGCGGAAGAAGAAGGCCTGCTGTTCCTCGGCCGGCTCGACGAGCAGGTCAAGCTCGGCGGCCGCCGCATCGAGCTGGGCGAGGTCGACGCCGCGCTGCAGGCCCTGCCGGGCGTGCAGGGCGCGGCCGCCGCGATCCGCCGCACCAAGGCCGGCAACCAGGTCCTCGTCGGGTACGTCGTGCCCGCGGCGGGGGTCCCGTTCGACCTGGACGTGTCCGCGACCCGGCTGCGCGAGCACCTGCCCGCCGCGCTGGTGCCGCTGCTCGCCGTCGTCGACGACCTGCCGACCCGCACCTCCGGCAAGGTCGACCGCGCCGCGCTCCCGTGGCCGTTGTCCACTGTGGACGCGACCGGGCTGTCGCCGACCGAGACCTGGCTCGCCGAAGGCTGGGCCGAGATCCTCGGCGTGTCCGTCGACGACCCGAAGGCCGACTTCTTCACCCACGGCGGCGGCAGCCTGACCGCCGCGCAGGTGGTCGCGCGCATCCGCACCCGGCACCCGCAGGTGTCGGTCGCCGACGTCTACGCCCACCCCAAGCTGGGCGCGCTGGCCGCGATGCTGGACGCGCTGAGCGGCCAGGCCACCGAACGCCGGGACATCGCGCCGACCCCGCGTCGCGCCGGGGTGATCCAGACGCTGCTGACGGTCCCGCTGATGGGTCTCGTCGGGCTGCGCTGGGCGACGCTCGCCGCCGCGCTGTCGAACGTCCTCGCGCTGCTCGGGTTCGCCTGGGCGCCGACGCTGAACTGGGCGTGGCTCGGCCTGGCCTGGGTGGTGCTGTTCAGCCCGGCCGGCCGGATCGCGATCGCCGCCGGCGGTGCGCGTGTGCTGCTCTCGGGCGTGCGCCCCGGGACGTACCCGCGCGGTGGCAGTGTCCACTTGCGACTGTGGACGGCCGAGAAGCTCGCCGAGTTCTCCGGCGCGGACAGCGTCGCGGGCGCGTCGTGGATGACGACGTACGCGAAGGCGCTCGGCGCGCGGATCGGCAAGGACGTCGACCTGCACTCGCCGCCGCCCGTCACCGGCTTCCTCAAGCTGGGCCGCGGCGCGGCGATCGAACCCGAGGTCGACCTGACCGGCCACTGGGTCGACGGCGACCGCGTGCACATCGGCAAGGTCCGCGTCGGCGCGGAAGCCCGCATCGGCGCGCGCAGCACGCTGTTCCCGGGCGTCCGCATCGGCAAGGGCGCGGAGATCGCGGCCGGCTCGACCGTCCGCGGCGCCGTCCCGGCCGGGCAGCGCTGGGCCGGCTCGCCCGCCGCGCGCGTGGCCAAGGACGAGCGCGACGCGCTGAAGTGGCCGTCGAGCCGTCCCCCGCGGTCGCACTTCTGGGCCACCGTCTACGGCGCGACTTCGTTGCTGCTCGGGTTCCTGCCCGGCATCGCCGCGCTGGCCGGGGTCGCCGTGCTCGGCTCCGCGATCGCCGGTGCCCCGACGCTGCTGTACGCGTTCACCCGCGCGCTGGTCTTCGTGCCGGTCGCGACGCTGGCGTACTTCGGCGCGTACATGCTGCTGGTGCTCGTCGGTGTCCGGTCGCTGAGCATCGGCATGGTCGAGGGCTACCACCCGGTGCACGGCCGCGTCGCGTGGCAGGTCTGGGCCACCGAACGCCTGATGAGCATGGCCCGCGAAGGCCTGTTCCCGCTGTACGCCAGCCTGTTCACGCCGGTCTGGCTGCGGCTGCTGGGCGCGAAGGTGGGCCGCAACGTCGAGGCGTCGACCGTCCTGGCGCTGCCGAAGATGACCCAGGTCGACAGCGGCGCGTTCCTGGCCGACGACACCATGGTCGCCACCTACGAGCTCGGCCACGGCTGGCTGCACGTCGCCCCGGCGCGGATCGGCAAGCAGGCGTTCCTCGGCAACTCGGGGATGACCGCGCCCGGCCGTTCGGTGCCGAAGCGCGGACTCGTGGGTGTGCTGTCCTCGACGCCGCTGAAGGCGAAGAAGGGCTCGTCGTACCTCGGGATGCCGCCGCTGCCGGTGCGCCGCGCGATCGGTGCCGCCGACACGAGCCGCACCTACACCCCGGCGCTGCACCTGAAGGCGGCGCGTGCGCTTGTCGAGCTGTGCCGGATCATCCCGGTCATGTGCGGGGTCGCGCTGACCGTCTCGGTCGCCTTCGGGCTGCTGTGGGCGGCGACGGCGTTCGGCTTCGGCGTCGCGCTGCTGCTGGCCGGGCCCGCCCTGCTGGCCGCCGGCGTCGTCGCGGCGCTGACCGCGACGGCGATGAAGTGGCTGCTGGTCGGGAAGTTCCGCGAGATCGACCACCCGCTGTGGAGCTCCTTCGTCTGGCGCAACGAGCTGGCCGACACCTTCGTCGAGGCCCTCGCGGTGCCGTGGCTGATCGGCTCGATCGGCGGCACCCCGCTGCTGTCGGCGTGGCTGCGCACGATGGGCGTCAAGATCGGCCGCGGCGTCTGGCTCGAGACGTACTGGCTGCCCGAGGCCGACCTCGTGGCGCTGGGTGACGGCGCGACGATCAACCGCGGCTGCGTCGTGCAGACGCACCTGTTCCACGACCGGATCATGAGCATGTCGCGCGTGGCGCTCGGCGAGGGCGCGACGCTCGGCCCGCACGGCATCGTGCTGCCGGGCGCCGGCATCGGCGCGCGCACCACGGTCGGCCCGGGCTCGCTGGTGACCCGCGGCGACGAGGTGCCCGCCGACACGCGCTGGCTGGGCAACCCGATCTCCGCGTGGACGGGTAAGTAGAAGGTCACGAAGTACCCACCTGGCTCGCCGGACTCACCCGTGGCGTGCGAGCCTGGTTTGGTACGTCGGTACGAGGAAAGGTTCGGCACGGGTGATTTCGAAGGCTCCGGCTCCCGCACCCGGGGCGGACACCTCGGGGGACCCCTACCTCCCCGCCCACGGCAACGGTGGATACCGGGTCCGGCACTACGACCTCACGCTCGACTACAAGGTCGCGCCGAACCGGCTGTCGGCTTCGGCCGTGATCACCGCCGAGGCGACGCAGGCGCTTTCCCGCGCCAGCTTCGACTTCGGCGAGTTCCGGATCAACCGGGTGCTGGTCGACGGGCGGCCCGCGAAGTACCTGAAGCGCGGGGTGAAGCTGCACGTCAAGCCGGCGAAGCCGATCGCGGTGGGTGCCGCGTTCACCGTGGAGGTCCACTACGTCGGCAACCCGCGTCCGGTGGGCAGCCGCTGGGGTGACGTCGGCTGGGACGAGCTGACCGACGGCGCGCTGGTGGCGAGCCAGCCGGTCGGCGCGCCGTCGTGGTTCCCCTGCAACGACCACCCGTCGGACAAGGCGTCGTACCGGGTGAGCGTGACGACGGCGTCGCCGTACCTGGTCGCGGTCACCGGCACCCTCGTCGAGCGGACCACGTCGGCCAGCACGACGAGGTGGGTGTTCGACCGGCCGGAGCCGACGGCGACGTACCTGATGAGCGTGCAGATCGGCCGCTACGACGACCTCGAGCTGACCGGCCGCGGCTGGTTCCCGCACACGGGCGTGGGTCTGCGCCGGCTGAGCCTCGGCTTCGGGCGCGCGAGCGGGCAGGTCGAGACGGTCTTCGAGACCGTGCCGCAGCGGGCCGCCGTGCCACCGCGGCTGCGCCGGGCGTTCGACCGCGACTTCGGGCGGCAGGGCCGGATGATGGAGTTCCTGCAGCGGCTGTTCGGGCCGTACCCCTTCCACGAGTACGTCATCGTCGTCACCGACGACGACCTCGACGACCCGATCGAGGCGCAGGGCATGGCGATCTTCGGCGCCAACCACGTCGACGGCCGCCGCACCTTCGAGCGGCTCGTGCTGCACGAGCTGTCGCACCAGTGGTTCGGCAACAGCCTGACCGTGGCCGACTGGCGGCACATCTGGCTGAACGAGGGTTTCGCGACCTACGCCGAGTGGCTGTGGTCGGAGGAGTCCGGCGGCCCGTCCGCGCAGGCACTGGCCCGCGACTGGCACGCACGCGTGAAACTCAAGCCGGCCGACGTCCGCATCGCCGACCCGGGCGTGTCGCGCATGTTCGACGAGCGCGTCTACAAGCGCGGTGCTCTGACCCTGCACGCCCTGCGAGCGGAGATCGGCGACCCGGCGTTCTTCGCGATGCTGAAGGCGTGGGCGGTCGAGCACCGGCACGGATTGGTGACGACGGGCCAGTTCGTGACGACGGCGGAGGCGTACGCGGGCCGCCCGTTGACGGCGTTCTTCACCCGCTGGCTGGAATCGACGGCGCTGCCGCCGCTTTAGGTCTCGCAGCCGAAGACCGACCGGCAGACCGGGCAGCGGGCCCGCACCGAGCGGCCGACCGGCAGCCGGGTGCCGTGGCCGCAGGCGGGGCAGGCGAACGCGACCTTGGCGCCGTCGAAGCGGTAGTCCGCGGCCGGCCGGTGGTGGTCGCGGTCCTGCCGGTAGCGCGCCCGGGCCGCGCGGCTCGCGCCGGACAGCGGGGGACGCGCGTAGTCCGCCAGCGCCCGGCTGCGGCCCAGCCGGTACGCCTCCGCCGCGGGGCCTGGGAACGGCTGGACCTCCTCGCCGAACGCCAGCGCCCGCTTCGCCAGCACGTACCCCATTTCCGGCGGCGACAGGTACCCGACCCGGGACGTCGTCCGGCGGCGGGTGTAGCGCCCCTGCGTGTCGTCGACGCGGTACGCCGCCAGCATCGGCCGGCCGAGGCCCAGGTAGAGCGTCGCCGTGTCGGTCAGGATTTCGTGGCGGGCGAGGTCGGCGTGGCGGAGCCCGTGGCGGTGCAGGAAGACGTGCGTCACCTCGTGCGCCAGCACCGCCGGGATGTCGCGCGGGTCGTCCTGGTAGCGCGCGCTGAGGGTCACGAAGTACTCCGGGCCCGGCCCCAGTTCGACCTCGCCGACGTGCCCGCCGAGCGCGCTGAAGCCGACGATCACCCGGGCGTCGCCGATGCCGAGGTGGCGGGCCATCGCCGCCGCGACCCGCTGGGCGCCGGTGAGCGGGTCGCGTTCCGCGGGCAGGGGCGGCAGCGTGCCGAACGCCTTGACCGCCGGCCCGGACAGCTTCGCGTAGAGCTCGGCGATCGAGTCCGCCACGACGCCCAGCCGGTCGAACGTTCCCGCCGGCGGCACCGGCCCGGGCCACCGGAGGAAGGCCATACCGGCCAGACGTCCGAGCTGGGGCCAGAGTTCCCGGCGCGATAATTCATCGGATGTCTTTGCCGCTTTCCGAGTGAACTCCTCTGGCGTTTTGGGTGTCCCTCTGCAAGTATGACCGGACGCCGCCGCTTGAACTCGACGAAACGTAGTATGAATTCGGAGGATGCTTCATGGACTCAGTGTCCCGGCGGACGGTGCTCCGTGCTGCCTCGGTCGCGGCCGGCGCCGCGGCCTTCGGTGGTCTGTGGGCCCGGGCCGCGCCGCCCGCGGTGGCCGCCGCGAACCCGCACCGCGAGGTCGCCGCCGATGCGCGCATGGTCTGGAAGCGGCTGCCGAAGAACTGGCAGGAAGGCCCGTTCCTGGCCAACGGCTACCTCGGCGCGCAGGTCTACGCCGGCCAGGCACCGCAGGTGCTCAAGGTGATGCTGAGCCACACCCAGGTGCAGGACCAGCGCATCCAGTGGGAGGCAGGCATCGGCCTGTCCCGGCTGCCGATCGGCTACCTCACGCTCACCTTCGCCGGCGCGATCACCGCCGTCGACTGGACGCTCGACCTCTACAACGCCGAGCTGGGCGGCACCATCACCACGACGCAGGGCTCGATCGCCTTCTCCGCCGTCGTGCACAACGACCTCGGTGTGCTGCTCGTCTCGATGACACCGAGCGCGGGCGAAGCCGGTGCGGCGTGGGCGTTCCAACCGCTGGAGTCCGCGACGACGCGAACCGTCCGCAAGCCGCCCGAGTACGTCGCGAACCCCGCGCCCGAGGTCGCGAACGGGTACTGCGCGCAGCCGATGCTCGCCGGGGGCGGGTACACGACGGCGTGGCGGGAACGCGCGATCGGGGCCCGCCGGCTCCTCGCCGCGACCGTCGCCTACAGCTTCCCCGGCACCGACCACACCGCGACCGCGCTCGACAGCGTCCGGAAAGCGCTTGCCCTGAACCCGGACTTCCTGCTCGCGCGCCACCGCCGCTGGTGGAACGACTACCACCGGCGCAGCTTCGTTTCGGTGCCGGACAAGCAGGTGCAGCGGTTCTACTGGATCCAGCTGTACAAGATCGCGGCCGCCACCCGCGCGGACGGCCCCGTCGTCTCGGAGTGGGGCCCGTGGTTCCCCGAGGTCGGCAACAGCTGGACCGCGGTCTGGTGGAACCTCAACGTCCAGGTCACGTACCCGATCGTCAACAGCAGCAACCACCCCGAACTCGACGCCGTCACCGAAACCTTCCGGCGTGACCACGCCAACCTCGAGGCGTCCGTGCCCCCCGCGTACCGCGACGGCGACACCTACGCGCTTTCGCACCCGGGGGACTGGCGGCTGCGCCCCGGCGGCACGCGCTCGGTCGGCGTCCCCGGGACGACGTCCAAGACCGACCAGACCGGGAACCTGTTGTGGGGCCTGCACAACGTCTGGCTGGCCTACCGCCACCACATGGACCGGAGCGTGCTGCGCGACGTCCTGTACCCGACGCTGGCGAAGGCGCTGAACTTCTACCGCCACTTCCTGGTCACCGGCCCGGACGGCTTCCTGCACCTGCCGCTGACCCGGTCGCCGGAGTACGCCGACGCCCCCGACTGCACCTACGACCTGTCGCTGATCCGGTGGGCCGCCCGCACCCTCGTCGACACGGCCCGGATCCTGCGCCTGAACGAGCCGCGCGTGCCGGCCTGGCAGGAGATCGGCGCGAAGCTCGTGCCGTACCACGAAGATCCCGCGAACGGCGTGCTGATCGGCGACGGCGTCCCGCTGGCCGCGTCGCACCGGCACTTCTCCCACCTGCTGTGGCTGTACCCGTTGCGGGAGAAGGTCTGGGACAACCCCGCCGACCGCGACCTGATGACCCGCACCTTCGACCACTGGGTCGCCGACCAGTCCGCCTGGCACGGCTACAGCTACGCGTCCGCGTCTTCGATGAAATCCGTGATGGACGCACCCGAAGAAGCGTTGCGGTACTTGAAGTTCTTCCTCGACCGGAACATCGTCGCGGACACCGAGCTGACCGCGAACACGATGTACCGCGAAGGTTCGAACTTCGCCGTCGAAAGCCCGATCACGGCCGCGCAGTCCCTGGTGGACATGGTGCTGCAGGGATCCGGTGGCGTGCTCAAGGTCTTCCCGTCGGTGTCGGCGACCTGGCGGGACGCCTCGATTTCGGGCCTGCGCGCGGAAGGCGCGTTCCTCGTGGACGCCTCCCGCCGCGCGGGCACCACGGAGTTCGTCCGCGTGCGCAGTGAAGCCGGGGAACCCCTGGTCCTCCAGCACGGCATCGCCGGGGACGTCGACGTCCGCGACGAGCACGGCCGGCACCTGCCGTGGCGCGCCACCGGCCCGGGCCGGATCTCGATCGGGCTGCGGCGCGGCGGCACCGCCGTCGTCGCACCCCGGGGCACGCGGCCGGACTTCGCGCCGCGAGACGTTCCCGCGCTCGGTGCGGCACCCGCGTGGGGCCTGCCGGACTGACACCCCGCTTCGACGAGGAGGCCGGAATGGACATCACCCGCAGAACCGTGCTCGGCGGCGCGCTCGCCGGGCTGGCCGCCGCCGGCTTGACGCCGGCGGCCGCGGCGACGGCACCGGGCAGCGACGACTTCGGCTGGGCGGAGTTCCTGGCCACCGCGGACCTGCGCTGGCGGCGCCTGCCGAAGACCTGGTACGAGGGCCCGTTCCTGGGCAACGGGTTCCTCGGCTCGGGTGTCTACGCCGAGCCGGGGCAGAACGCGCTCCGGTTCACCGTCCAGCACAGCCAGGTGCAGGACCACCGGCCGGAGTTCGGCTCGCTGTTCGGCCTGGCCCGGCTGCCGGTCGGGTACTTCACCCTGGAGCCGGTCGGCGCGATCACCGCGCTCGACTGGCGGCTGGACCTGTGGAACGCCGAACTGACCGGCACGATCACGACGTCGGCCGGGAGCCTCAGCCTGCGCGCGATCGTCCACACCGGACAGTCACTGCTCGCGATCGAAGTCCGGCCCAGCGAAGGCGAACGCGGCTTCGAGTGGGTGTTCCACCCGGCGGTGGCGGTCAGCCCGCGCGCCGATCCGGTGTGGAACAAGCCGCCGCCGGACGGCTACACCGCGAACCCGCCGGTGAACCTGACGACCAGCGGCGACGCCCGGCTGGCCGTCCAGCCGCTGCTGGCCGGCGGCGAGCACGTGACGGCCTGGCGGGAGGTGCCGCGCGGCGGCACGCGCACGCTGTACACGTCGGTCGCGTGGTCGCACCCGGAAAAGACGTCGGTGGCGCGAGCGCTCGGCACGGTCCGCCGCGCGCCCGCGTTCCCCGAGCTGACCCGGGACCACCGGCGCTGGTGGCACGACTACTACCGCGGCAGTTTCATGTCCGTTCCGGACACCCGGCTGCAGAGCTTCTACTGGATCCAGCTGTACAAGATCGCTTCGGCGGCCCGGCGGGAGGCGCCGGTGATGGCGACGTCCGGGCCGTGGCTGGAGAACACGCCGTGGCCGGCGACCTGGTGGAACCTCAACGTCCAGCTCGAATACTGGCTGATCCACGGTTCCAACCACCTCGAACTCGACGCCGTCAGCTATGCGCTGGACAAGTACCGGGCGAACCTCACCAGCCAGGTCGCGTCGCCGTACCAGGCCGACTCCGCCGGCATCCCGCGGACGACCGACATGACCCTGCTCAACGGCGTTTCCAATGCCACCAGCGGGTTCGCGGTCGGCGTTCCGGGGCAGGACACCCCGACGCCCGAGGTGGGCAACCTGACCTGGGCCCTGCACAACGTCTGGCTGTCCTACCGGCACACGATGGACCGGAAGCTGCTGACCGGCACGCTGATCCCGTTGCTGCGCAGGGCGATCGGCTACTACCTGCACTTCCTCGCCCCGGGGCCGGACGGCAAGCTGCACCTGCCGCCGACGTTCTCGCCCGAGTACGGCGTCAACGCCCCGGACTGCACCTACGACCTTTCGCTGATCCGCTGGGGCTGCAAGACGCTCCTGCAGGTCGCACCCGGCGATCCGCTCGCGCCGAAGTGGCGGGACGTCCTCGCGAACCTCGTCGGCTACCCGGCCGACGCGAACGGCTACATGATCGGCGCCGGGGTGCCGTTCGCGAAGTCGCACCGCCACTACTCGCACCTGCTGCAGATCTACCCGCTCCACGACGTCACCTGGGAGCAGCCGGAGCACCGGCAGATCATCGAGACGTCGCTGAACCACTGGGTCGGCTTCGAAGGCGCGCTGCAGGGCTACACGTTCACCGGGGCCGCGTCGATCTCGGCGCAGATGCTGCGCGGCGACCAGGCCGCGTTCTACCTCGGCGAGCTGCAGCGGCGCTACATCCAGCCGAACACGATGTACAAGGAGTCCGGGCCGGTCATCGAGACGCCGCTCTCGGCGGCGAAGTCCCTCCAGGACATGCTGGTGCAGAGCTGGGGCGGCGTGCTCCGGTTGTTCCCCGCGGTCCCGTCGGCGTGGGGCGACGTCGCGCTGCGGGACTTCCGCACCGAGGGCGCGTTCCTGCTCAGCGCGTCCCGGGCGGGCGGCAAGACGCGCTGGCTCAAGGTGCACAGCGAGGCCGGGGCGCCGTGCGTGCTGCGGCCGGGCATCGAGGGCGAACTCGCGGTCACGGACGCGCGTGGCCGGGCCCGCCGGTGGCGGCGGCTGGCCACCGGGGACGTCCAAGTCGAACTCGGGCGCGGCGAGGACGCCTTCGTGCACCGGAAGGGTGACCAGCCGGACTTCGGTGTCCGGCCGGTCACGCCGAGCGGCCCGAGTTCGCCGTGGGGCCTGCCGTGATCCCGCGTTCTCACCCGGGGAGCGGGCGGTAGCGGCAGAATGGGGCTCTCGACGAGGGGAGCCTTCATGAGCGAGCCGGGGGAGCGGCCCCAGCCGTACGGGCAGTGGCAGCCGCCAGTGCCGCCGAAGCGGACTTCGACGACGGCGATCGCGCTGGTCACCGGGTCGGCCGTGGTCGTCGTCGTGATGGTGCTGGCCTTCCTGGCCTGGGGCTATCCGGGCTTCCTGCGCAAACCGGACGGTCAGGCCGACGGCGGCTTCTTCACCGCGGCGGCGTCGACGTCATCGTCGTCTTCCGCGCCGCCGGCCGCGGTCAGCTCGCCGGTCTCGATCCCGGGCGGCCGGGCCGCGCTGCCGAAGCGGACGAAACCGCTGGCCGACCCGGTGACCTGCGCGTTCACCCCGGACCCCGGCGCGCCGGCACCGAAGAAGGTCGCGCTGCCGCCGGACGGCCCGGCGCCGTCGTCCGGGACGGCCGGGGTGCGGCTCGCGACGAGCGCGGGGACCATCGGGCTGACGCTGGACCGCGCGCTGGCGCCGTGCACCGTGGTCAACTTCCTGAGCCTGGCCAAGCAGGGCTTCTACGACGGCACGTCGTGCCACCGGCTCTCGGTGACGGACGGGCTGCAGATGCTGCAGTGCGGCGACCCGGTCGGGGACGGGACCGGCGGCCCGGGCTACACGATCCGCGACGAGGTGTTCCCCGAGCTGACCTACGGCCGCGGGATCCTGGCCATGGCGAAGACGAGCCAGCCCGACACCGGCGGTTCGCAGTTCTTCCTGGTCTTCGGCGAGACGCAGATCCCGCCGGAGTACACGGTGTTCGGCAGCATCGACGACGCCGGCCTCGCCGTCCTGGACCAGGTCGCCCGCGGCGGCATCGACGCGTCGAAGCCGGGCATCGGCGACGGCAGCGGGCCCCCGAAGACCCCGGTGACGTTCACCGGGGTCACCACCACACCGTGATCACGGCCGGTCGAGGACCGTCCGCACCGCGCTGAGCAGGGCCTTCGCGGCTTCGGGGGCCGCGGTGGCGTGGCGCCAGGCGACGTAGCCGTCCGGGCGGACCAGCAGGCAGCCGTCCTCGTCGATGCCGCTCAGCCGGGACCAGTCGCCGTAGGCGTCGCGGGCCCCGGGGTCGCCGATCCGGACGGCGCGCAGGTCGAGGCCCAGCTCGGCACCCACCTTGGCGGCCGCGTCGCGCCACGGCGTGCCGGTCAGCCCGGTCAGGACCGTCCACCGGCCGCCGGCCACGAGGTCCAAAGTGGACACGCGGCGGCCGTGCGGGCCGACCAGCCACGCGTGCGGCAGCTTCGCGCCGGGCTCGGTGCTCGGCCGGTGGAACAGCTCGGGATCGCGGTCCGGCTCGGCGGTGGTGCCGTCGGGCAGCACCGCACCGGAGCGGTACCGCTGGTCCAGCTCGACGCCGTGGGCGTTGAACTCGTAGTGCTTCAGCTCGATGGCCCGCTCCAGCTCACGACGTTTGCGCGCGCCGTCGGCGGTCGGCGCGAGGCAGGTCTCGAGCCCGGCGGTGATGCCGTCGGCGTCGGTGTCGCCGTCGATGCCGAGCGCGGCGAAGATCGGCCCGAACTGGTCGCGGCTGAGGTTCGCCCGGTCGACGATCTGCTTGCCCACCGGCGCGCGTTCGGCGCTGTAGCTGTCGAGCAGTCCTTCGCCCGCCTCGCCGCGCAGGACCATCGCGAGCTTCCAGGCCAGGTTGTAGGAGTCCTGAACGGACGTGTTGGAGCCCAGCCCGTTGGACGGCGGGTGCCGGTGCACGGCGTCCCCGGCGCAGAACACCCGGCCGTTGCGGTACTCGGTCGCGTAGTTGTGGTTGACCGTCCACAGTGATGTCGAGGTGATCCCGACGGCCAGTCCGGGGTCGCCGACCAGGTCGCGCACCAGCCGCGTCGCCTCTTCGACGTCGACCTCCGGCGGGGCCTGCTCGATGTCGTAGCCCCACGTGAGCAGCCACTCGTTCCACGGCCGGACCATCCGGACCAGGCCCATTCCGATCCCGCCGAGGTGCGCGCCCGGCCGCATCACCCAGTACAGGACGCTGGGGCGGTGGGCCACGTACGGCGCGAGGTCGGCGGTGAACGTGATGTTCATGCTGCCCGCTTTGCCGGTCTGGCCGGCGATCGGCAGGCCGGCCTGCTCGGCGACGCGGCTGCGGGCGCCGTCCGCACCGACGAGGTACTTGGCGCGCAAGGTGAAATCGTCGCCGCGCACGCGGTCGTGGAACCGGGCCGTGACGCCGTCGTCGTCCTGCGTGAAGTCGAGGAATTCGGTGTCCAGCCGCAGTTTCGCACCGCGCGCGGCGGCTTCGCTCGCCAGGATCGGCTCGAGGTAGGTCTGCGGCAGGTCGATCATGTGGCACGGGCTGGCCGCGGTGTACTCGGCCGCCGACCGGTCGCCGGTGCCCCAGCTGGCGATCCGGCCGATCTCCGGCCCGGTCAGCGACGTGCAGAGCACGGTGTCGCCCATCAGCTCCGGCGGCGTGCCGACGGCGAGGGCCTTGTCCTCGACCCCGAGGTCGCGCAGCACCTCCATGGTGCGCTGGTTGGTGATGTGCGCGCGGGGCGTGTTCGCCGTCCAGCCGTACTTGGTGGCGAGCACGGTGGGCACGCCGTAGGTGGCGAGCAGCAGGGCCGCGGAGCCGCCGGCCGGGCCGCTGCCGACCACGATGACGTCGGTGTCGTAGCTCATTCGGTGCTCCCCGAGATCCGGAAGGTGAATTCGAGCCGCTGGTCGGCGAAGTCGACGATCAGGCCCTCCTTGACGCCGAACACGGTGTCGGAGTCGAGGTATTCGCCGCCGGCGACGAACAGCTGGGTGATCAGCGTCCGGTACCCGGGCTTGGCGATCATGAAGTGCACGTGCGGCGCACGGTAGGGGTGCCGCCCGACGGCGTCGAGCATCTCGCCGACCGGCCCGTCGGCGGGAATCGGGTACGCACTGGGCACGATGGTCCGGAAGCGCAGCCGCCCGCCGGCGTCGGTGCGGAAGCGGGCCCGCAGCACCGGACCGTCCACATCGGGCAGCTGGACGTCGTAGAAACCGTCCTCATTGGACTGCCAGACGTCCACGACCGCGTCCGCCACCGGATCGTCTTCGGTGTCGGTGACCCGGACGTCGGTCCACAGGGGAGTCCCCGGCAACCCGGCCGCGATGTCGGCACCCTGCGGGGTTTCGGGCGGCCCTTCGACGTAGAACGGCCCGAGCACGGCGGACGGCGTCGTGTCCGGCGTGCGCGAGTTGGTCAGGACGTCGACGACGCTGGAGACGCCGAGGGTGTCCGACAGCAGGATGAACTCCTGCCGCGTGTCGGTGGTGATGTGCCCGGCGCGGGTCAGGAAGCCGATCGCGTACTCCCACTCGTCCTGCGTGAGATCGGTGCGGATGGCGTAGCCGTGCAGGGTTTCGACGAGGTCGGTGAGGAGGACGCGCACGCGGTCCGGGGCGCCGGCGAAGCTGTCGACGACCTGCTTGGTGAGCGCCTTGAGACTCGGGCGCGCGGCCGGGCGGGTGCCGTGCACGGCCTGGCGGAGGAGGTCCGCTTCGGGCTCGTCCTCGATGTCGGCTTCGGTGAGCCCCAGTTCGGCCAGCGAGTGCGGGACGGGGAGGCTCGCGGCGAGTTCGAAGACGTCGTCCGCGTCCTCGAGCCCCAGGTGTGCCATGACGTGGGGGAGCAGGACGGCGTGGGTCTCGGCGTGCGGCAGGCCGAACTTGCCCCCGAGGTGGTGGCAGAGCCGGTGGTGCAGTCCCATTTTCACCGAGTCGAGGCAGGTACCGGCGAGCCAGGCACCGCGGAGGGCGTCGGCACGGGCGTCCACATCGGACGGATCTTCGGCGATCCGCGGCAAGGCGCTGGTGAGCAGCCTGACGGCCTCCGCGGCGAGCAGGTCGGTCATGGGGTTGGCGTCGGGGGCGTAGCGGGCCTCGACGGCGTGGGCGAGCGCGTTGAGACCACTGGCCGCGGAGACGCTCACCGGGAGTCCGAGGGTGAGCCGCACGTCGTAGAGGACGGCTTCGGGCCGGACCGCGGGGGTCTTTTGCGTGGTCTTGCGCCCGTCGGCGGTCTGCCCCAGCACGGAGGTGAGTTCGGAGCCGGCGTAGGTCGTGGGCACGATGAGCTGCGGCAGATCGGTGTGGAGGGCGATGGCCTTGGCCAGCCCGGTGGCAGAGCCTCCCCCGATCGCGACGACGCCGTCGACGTCGTGCTCGGCGACGACCTCGAGCGCCCGTTCGGTGACGTCGACGGGCGTGTGCATGGCGGGCTCTCCGAACCGCGCGGCCAGCCGGGAGCCGAGTGCCTCGGCGGCCCGGTCCCCGTGCCGCGGCCGGCCGATCAGCAGGACGCGGGTGAGCCCGAGCCGGTCGGCTTCGGCACCGAGGCTGTCGAGCGAGCCGAAGACCACCCGAACGGGGTTCGCGGCGTAGCTGAACGAGGTCATGCGGCGAGTATCCGGCGTCCGGAGGGCGGCGGTCCTGCACGTTCATGCTGCCGGCCGGCACGAAACGCGCGTGTGTCAGCCCGCCCGGCGCAGGGCCGCCGGCGTCGTGCCCAGCTGGGCACGCAGCACCCGGGTCAGGTGCTCCTGGTGCGAGAACCCGCAGCGGACGGCGATCTCCGCGATCGGCGCGTCGCCCGTGCGCAGCAGCAACCCCGCCTGCTCCACCCGCAGCCGCAGCAGGAAGCGGTGCGGGGGCAGGCCCGTGCGAGCCTTGAAGCGCCGCGAGAACTGGCTGACGCTCAGCCCCGCGAGCGCCGCCAGCTCGCTCAACGGGACCGGCGAGGCCAGCCGGTCCGCCATGAAGTCCCGAACGGTCGCGAACTGCCGGTCGGAGAGCCCTCTGCCGACCGGCTCGGGAGCACGCCCGACACGGTGCCGGCGGACCAGTTGCGCCGCAACGAGCGCACCCAGCTGGTCGGCGTAGGTACGGGCGCCCGGCTCCCAGTCCCGCACGACCCCATCGAGACTCAGCACGAGCTGTTCGAGCAGGGGATCGGTACTCCCGAGCTCCTCGGCAAGCCGGACCGGAGCGGAACCCCCGGCAGCTTCCTGAACGGCATCATCAGCCAGGTAAACGTGCACACTGTCGAGCTCCCCACCCAGCTCGACGGACAGTTCCGCGTGCGAAGGCTGGAGGAAGAGCCCCCCGACAGGCATCCGCCGACGCTGCTCCCGCGGGGTGCCGACACCGCGGCGAACGGTCACCGGGCCATCAAGGTGCAGGATCAGCTGATGGCTACGCGCGGCCCCGAACTCGGCCCGATAGGGCCGCTCCCGCTGCCGGGAAACGTAGAGGCGCTCCCACCCAAGACCGGCACTGGTCCGATCAGGCCGAACCCAGGGCAGCGCAAGGATGCCGTTGGTATCACCCAGTCCGAGTTCACCCACGCCCAACTCCTCACCATCGAGGCCCCAGCGATGATACCCGCCGAAAGCCCCACGCCCGACCCGAGCTGGGTGGCCATCCCCGAGCCTGCCCGTCCGGCGAGGACAGTCCTTCAGCCCCGAAAATCACCCCGGGGATGCCCGCCCATACCGCCAGTACCCCAGAAACGCGACATCCGCCTTGGACCACCCACGATCCCGCACCAGATGCCGCCGCGCCCCGGTAGCCAGCGCCGCCTCCCCGGCAACCCACGCGTAAGCCGGGCCATCCGGCAGATTCGCCGCAACGAGCGAAGCCAAAGCCAGCTCACCAGGACGCTCACCAGCCCGAGCACGGGGCAGCCAATGCACCCGCACCCCCGCCGGAGCCTCAACGCCCCGGACATCGCCGACCGAAGGCACCTCCAAGAAAACCTCCGCCACCAGATCGGCGGGCGCGTGGTCGAGGATCGCCAGGATCGCAGGCAAAGCGCTCTCGTCCCCGACCAGCAACTGCCAAGGCACCCCATCCGGCGGCAGGTAGCTGATCCCGAGATCGAACACCCCAGCCCGATCCCCCGCCCGCGCCCGCCGAGCCCAAGAAGCCGCCGGAGCGTCACCATCGTGCAGAGCGAACTCGATGTCGATCTCACCGGCCCGCGATCGCCGGATCGTGTAGTTGCGCACCCACGGCCGGCGGCTCTTCGGCATCAGGAGCACCTCGGCCATCCAGCCCTCGTTGTCCAGCGTCGGCATCCGCAGCCGCTCCTGACCCACCCGGGGGAAGAACAGCCGCACAGCCTGATCATCACCCGCCGGCTCGAGGTCCGCGAGGTCCGCCCCACCGAGGGTGATGGTCCGGAACGACGGACTCGGCGCGGTGTTCGCCAGGACTTCGAGCGCGATCATCCGCCGCGTCTTCGGGCGACGCACCTTGGGAATCATCAGACGTCCAGCACGAGCCGAGGGGACAGCGAACGCGACACGCAGGCGTACATCCGGCCGGCGGGCGCCCCGATGTCGTCCCGATGCTCCGGTTCGCCCTCCAGCACCGAAAGCTCACAACTACCGCAAACGCCTTCGCGACACCCCGAAGGCACCGCCCGCCCGGCGTAGCTCAACGCGTCGAGCAGGGATTCATTGGCCGGAACCCGAATGGTGTCACCGGAGCGAGCGCACACGACGTCGAACGGCGTGTCCGGCCCGAACACCTGCCGAGTCGGCTGAAAGCGTTCGGTGTGCACGCGAGGGAACAGCGCTTCGGCCGCGTCCACCATGGACGCCGGCCCGCAGCAGTAGACCTCGGCAGAAGAGAATTCCGCCGCCAGCGCCGCGAGGTCCGGTCGGCCGTGGGAGAACAACCGCACGCGATCGCCGAACTCGGCACGGAGTTCCGCCGCGAACGGCATGGTCGAAGCGGAACGACCGACGTACACGAGCGTCGCGCCGGCACCGGCCGCCCGCACCATCGGTGCGATCGGCGTGATCCCGATCCCGCCCGCCAGGAACAGGTAATCGGACGCGGGCGCGAGCGGGAAGTGATTGCGAGGCAGGGAAACCTCGAGCGTCCGGCCCGGGCGCAGGTAGAGGTGCACGTATTCGGACCCGCCCCGGCTGAGCGGATCGTGCCGCACCGCGATCCGGTAGGCGGAAAGATCACCCGGGTCGCCGCACAGCGAGTACTGCCGGGTCAGCCAGTTGGGCAGCGCGAGGTCGATGTGCGCACCCGGCTCCCACGGCGCCAGCGGCCCCTCATCGCCCCGCAGGACCAGGGAAACGACGTCGTCGGCGACGCGCTCGACGCGGTCGAGGATCGTCTTCTGCATGGTCAGTACAGCTTCCGGTAGCCCTCTTCGAGCATCTGCTCGAAGAGTTCGGGGTCGGCGTTCATCTGCTCGGCGGCGATCTCGCCCACCGACGGCAGTTCCGCGGCGAGCGCCTGGCTGGCCGGGTCCCAGAGCCGGGACCGGATCAGCGCGCGGCCGCAGTGGAAGTACACCTGCTCGACCTGGACGACGATGGCCAGCATCGGTTCCTTCGCCTCGGTGCGCATCCGGGCGAGGACGTCGGGGTCGTCGGTGACGTACGCGCTTCCGTTGACGCGCAACGTTTCCCGCATGCCGGGGACGAAGAACAGCAGGCCGACGCCGTCGTTCTCGGCGATGTTGCGGAAGGAGTCGGCGATCTTGTTGCCGGTGCGGTCGGGCAGCGCGAGGGTGCGTTCGTCGAGGACCTTGACGAACCCGGGGTAGTCGCCGCGGGGCGAGCAGTCGGCTCGGCCGGCCGCGTCGGCGGTGGCCAGCGTCAGGAACGGCGAGTGGGCGATGAAGCGGCGGGCGTGCCGGTCGACGCGGTCGGCGATCTTGGCTTCGATCATCGCGTCGGGCTCGCCCAGCCGGGACCGCACCTCGGCCATCGAGACGTGACTCAGCGTGTTTGTGCTGGTCATGACACAATTATGAGCAAATACTCAGATCTCGCGCTACTCGCTTTCGAGCCGCGCGGAAGGAGGAGCCGTGAGCCCGGGCGAGCGCCGCATCCAGCCACGTAAACAGCCCCGCCAAGTGCGTGCCGAGCTGACCAGGGAGCGGATCCTCACCGCGGCTGCTCGCGTTTTCGCCGAGCACGGCTACGCCGCGGGCACCACCAACCGCATCGCCGAGCGGGCCGGGATCTCCATCGGCTCGCTGTACCAGTACTTCCCGAACAAGGACTCGATCCTGGCCGAGCTGCTGGTCCGCCACCTCGACGACGGCACGGCCGCCACGGAACGGATCCAGCGCGGGGAACTGCCCGGCCCGATCGAGGAGATCTTCCGCGTCTTCGTGCGCGGCGCGATCGAGACCCACCTCGACGACCCGCAGCTGCTGCGGCTGCTCATGGAACAGGCACCGCGGTCGAAAGAGCTCCTCGACAAGGTCGAGCGGCTGAAGCAGGGCCTGGTCGGCTACGTCCAGGAGCTGTTCGACCACCACCCCGAGGTCCGGGTGACCGACACCGAGACGGCGGCCCGGCTCTGCGTCACCACGACCGAGCTCGTGGTCCACCAGCTCATCGCCGACCACGAACCGGTGGACCTCCGGAAGCTGGAGAACGAGCTGGTCGCGATGCTGACGCGGTACGTCAGGGGGTGAACTGGCGTTGACCGCCGTGGCAGACGAAACCTTCGGATTCGGCGTTGCTCGAGCGGACCGAGTTGTCGCGGAAGACCGTGCCGGTCACCGGGCGCTGACGACCGGCCCGCATGACGGCGAACGGGTCGTCTGCGTCGCGTGACGCTCGCGAAGGTGGCCAGGCTCGCCTGGTTACCGGCGGGATCGGGCCCGTCGTCGAAGGTGAGCGCGACGACCCGCTCGGTGGTCTCGACGCGGTTCACGAGGGTGCCGAAGAACTGGAAGATCCGCGACTTCGACACCTCGAACAGCGCGACCGCGCGGGCGAGGACGACGAGCACGCGAGCCACGACGACGACCCACTTCCGCGCGCGGCGGGATTTCCGGATCATGGCTTCACCCGAAGAGACGAGGAAGCCGCGGAGGTGCCAGTACCTCCGCGGCTTCCCGAAACCGTCAGAGCGGGTTGAAGACGCCCAGGGGAGCGGTGCAGAACGGGCCGCCGACGTACTCGGCCGCGGGTCCGGTCGGCGCGGGCTTGGACGCCAGCTGCTCCGCGTACACCTCCGCGTCGTCGAGGGACTTGTAGCCCAGCGCCTCCGCCTCGGCCAGCGAGTAGATCCGGCGCGTGTTGTCCGAGACGCCCCAGATCAGCCGGTACCCCGGCGACGGTGCCGACAGGCAGGCCTCGAACAGCCGGGCGCCGTCGTCCGGCGAGAGCCACGTCGTCAGGCCGCGCGGGCCCAGCGGCAACGGTGTCTCGAAGCACGAGCCGATCCGGATCACGATCACGTCCATGCCGAACCGCGAGTGGTACAGGCTGCCCAGCGCCTCGATCGCCGCCTTGGAGACGCCGTAGTACGTGTCCGGGCGCGGGGACGAGTCCGCGGGGAGGTCGGAGTCGTTGCGGCGGAAGCCGACCGCGTGGTTGCTCGACGCCAGGATCACCCGGGAAATCCCGGCTGCCCGCGCGGCCTCCAGGACCGTCTGCGTCCCGTTGATGTTGACGTCGAGGGTCGCTTCCCACGAGTTCTCGCGGCTGTGGCCGCCCAGGTGGATCAGCGCATCGACGCCCTCGCACGCCGCCGCCATCGCCGCCGGGTCGGTGACCGACGCCGTCACGACCTCTTCGGAGGCGTCCGAAGCCGTCTGCGGGGCCAGGTCGAGCAGGCGCAGCACCCGGCCGTCGCGCTTCAAGCGGGGCCGCATCAGGGTGCCGACGACACCCGCCGACCCGGTGATGAGCACACGCTGGTCCGTCATTGTGGTCCTCTCGATAAGGGCGGCGGTCAGCGAATCCCGGCCCGGCGCAGCTGCTGCCCGAGCTCGGCGGTGGTTTCGGCGAGCAGCTCGCCGACGCGACGGGCGTCGGCGTCGCTCACCTGGGAGATCGGCATCGAGCAGCTGATCGCGTCCGTGCCCGGGATCCGGTAGGGGATCACCGCGGCGACGCACCGGACGCCCAGCGTGCCCTCCTCGACCTCGGCCGCGTACCCGCGCTCGCGCGTAGCGGCGCACTCGGCGTGCAGGCCCTCGAGCGTGGTGATCGTGTTCGGCGTCAGCGGCGTCAACGTCGCCGGCATCAGCGACTCGATCTCCTCCTGCGTCAGCTCGGCCAGCAGCGCCTTGCCCAGCGCGGTCGCGTGCGTGGGCAGCGTGCGCCCGACGCGGGAGACGAGGTGCGTGGAGCGCTGCGACTCGCGCGTCTCCAGGTAGACGACCTCGGTGCCGTTGCGTCGCGCGAAGTGCGCGGTGAAACCGGTCTTCTCCCGGATGCGCTCGAGCGCCTCGGTCGCGAACGGGACGACGGCGTCGCGGTCCAGGTACGCCGTGCCGCAGATCAGCGCGCGGACGCCGAGGCGGTAGCGGGCGGTGTTGGTGTCGGCCTCCAGCCAGCCCGCTTCCAGCAGCGTCCGCAGCAGGCCGTGCAGCGACGAGCGCGGAAAGCCCGTGCGCGCGTGCAGGTCGGACAGCGACAGCCAGACGTCGTTCGCCGCGAACGTCTCGATGAGGTCGACGGCCCGGCGCGCGGACTTCACCCCCGACGACTCGGCGGGAGCGCCTTCGGCCGCTACCGGGTTGTCCACCTTCTGCGGCATTTGTGCTCCTCCGTCCGGCCGTTGACTTGTGACTCCGGCCATATTAGCGTCCCGAACAACGTTCTTATGGATGAACATAATCACTATAACAGACTCCGTTCATGGATGTGAACATCTCCTTCGAGACCGCATCATCGTGGACGCGGAAAGGAGCCTGCGGTGCACGCACTCGACTGGACGATGGTCTGCGCGTACTTCGCGCTGATGATCGTGATCGGCTGGTGGTCGCACAAACGGGTCAGCGACGTGAAGGACTTCTTCACGGCCGGCGGCAAGATGCCCTGGTGGCTGGCCGGGATCTCGCACCACATGTCCGGCTACAGCGCCGTGCTCTTCGTCGCGTACGCGGGCGTCGCGTACACCAGCGGCGTCACCGTGTACTTCTGGGGCTTCGCCAGCATCGGCATCGGCGTGGGCATCGGCAGCTGGCTGTTCGCCGCCCGCTGGAACCGGTTGCGCTCGAAGCTCGGCGTCGCCTCGCCGCTGGAGTACCTGGCCAAGCGGTACAACGTGCCGACGCAGCAGGCGCTGGCCTGGAGCGGCAGCCTGCTGAAGATCTTCGACATCGCCGCCAAGTGGTTCGCCGTCGCCACGCTGCTGCACGTCTTCGCCGGGCTGGACTACAACCTCGGCATCCTCATCACCGGCGCGGTCACCCTCGTCTACTGCACCATCGGCGGGCTCTGGGCCGACGCGCTCACCGACTTCGGCCAGTTCGTCATCCAGGCCATCGCGGCGATCGTGATGATCGTCGTCGTGCTCGGCAAGCTCGGCGGCGTCTCCGCGCTCTGGACGATGTGGGACAAGCTGCCCGAAAACCACGTCAACCCCGTGACGTCCAAGTACACCACCATCTTCCTGCTCGTCTACGTGCTGGTGAAGACGCTGGAGTACAACGGAGGCATGTGGAACCTGGCGCAGCGGTACATGGCCGCGCCGAACACCCAGGAAGCCAAGCGCGGCGCGCGCCTTTCGTCCGCGCTGTACCTGTTGTGGCCGCTGGTGCTGATGTTCCCGATGTTCGCGGCGCCGCTGCTGATCCCCGGCATCAAGGACCCGACGCAGTCCTACGCGATCATGACCACGACGTTCCTGCCGCCGGGCCTGATCGGCCTGGTGCTGGCCGGCATCTTCTCCCACACCATGGCGATGGTCTCCTCCGACGCCAACGCGATCTCCGCGGTGATCACCCGGGACATGATCCCGGCGATGTTCCGCCGCACCCGGCAGTGGACGGACACCCAGGGCCTGAAGGCCGCCCGGATCACCACGGTGATCTTCGTCGCGCTGACCATGCTGGTGGCCACCCAGGCGCAGAACCTCGGCGGGGTGCTGCAGATCGTCGTCAACTGGGTCGCCGCGCTGATGGGCCCGATCTCGATCCCGCTGCTGCTGGGCATGCTGCCGTGGTTCCGCAAGTGCGGCCCGCGCGCGGCGCTGGTGTCCTGGGCGGGCGGCCTGATCGACTACGCGCTCTGCTACTACGTCTTCAACGCGAACCAGACGGTGCTGATCGCCACGCCGATCCTGGTTTCGCTGGCCCTGTACGTCGGTCTCGGACTGCTCGCGCCCGAGCGCAGCGCGGTCGCCGATGAGATCGTCGACACCGTGAACGTCGACGACGACGTCGATCGCACCAAGGAAGGCACGACCGTGCCCGCTTGACCGGCGCCGGTCCACCCCCGGCCGCACCCGACAAACGGAGAGCAGAAAACAGATGGCACAGACCGAGATCGCGCTGGACGGCCTGCTGGCCTTCCCCCTCACCCCGTTCACCGAGGACCTCGAGGTCAATCTCGACGCGCTCGCGGAGAACGTGGAGAGCCACATCGCGGCGGGCGCCGGCGCCCTGTTCGTCGCGTGCGGCACGGGTGAATTCAGCTCCCTGTCGCCGGCCGAGCACGCCGCTGTGCTCGCGAAGACCCGTGAGGTCGCCGCGGGCCGCGTTCCGGTCTGGGTGGGTGCGGGCGGGGGTGCCGCCTCGGCGCGGGCGGGCATCGCCCTCGCCGAGGCCGGGGGTGCCGACGGCGTCCTGCTGCTGCCGCCGTACCTGGTCACCGGGCCGCCGTCGGGCCTGGTCGACTTCGTCCGCTACGCCGTGGGCGACTCGTCGGTGCCGGTGATCGTCTACCACCGCGGCACCGGCGTGTACACCGCGCAGACCGCGGCGGCGCTGCTCGACATCCCCTCGGTCGTGGGCCTCAAGGACGGCTACGGCGACGTCGAGGTGATGACCCGGATCGTCACCACCATCCGCGCGCTGGACACCGAGCGGTCGCGGAAGTTCCTGTTCTTCAACGGCTTGCCGACCGCGGAGGTCTCGGCCAAGGCGTACGCCTCGATCGGCGTCGCCCGGTACTCCTCGGCGGTGCACTGCTTCGCGCCGGAGATCGCGCACCGCTTCCACCGCGCGCTCGGCGAGGGCGACACCCGCGTGATGGACGCGCTGCTGACCGGCTTCTACCTGCCGCTGGTGGCGCTGCGGGACGAGACGCCCGGCTTCGCCGTCTCGCTGGTGAAGGCCGCCGCCCGGCTGCGCGGCGACAAGGTCGGGCCGGTCCGCCCGCCGCTGGTCGAGCCGACGCCGGAGCAGGTCCACCGGCTCGAGAAGATCGTGGAGGACGGCTTCGTCACGCTGAAGGCACTGGGCTGATGAAGATCCTCGATGTGGTGCTGACGCCGGTCGCGTTCGCCGACCCGCCGCTGCTCAACGTGATGGGCGTGCACGAGCCGTTCGCGCTGCGCAGCGTCGTGCAGGTGAAGTGCGAGGACGGGATCGTCGGGCTCGGCGAGTCCTACGGCGATTCCGCGTTCCTCGGCGAGGTGCGCAAGGTGCTGCCGCAGCTGCGCGGCCACGACGTCTTCGACCTGCCCGGGCTGCAGCGGCTGGTCGCGCGGGCGTTGTCGGACACGGTGCTGACCGACGCGCACGGGCTGATCGGCGGGTTCTCCATCCGCAAGACCGTGGCGAGCGTGTATTCGCTGTTCGAGGTCGCGTGCCTGGACGCGCAGGGGCAGTACCTCGGCCGGCCGATCACCGACCTGCTCGGTGGCAAGGCACGGGACGCCGTGGAGTTCTCCGCGTACCTGTTCTACAAGTACGGCAAGCACGTCGACGGCCGCGAAGACACCTGGGGCGAGATCACCACGCCGGAAACCCTGGTGGGCTCGGCGAAGCGGATGATCGACGAGTACGGCTTCCGCTCGATCAAGCTCAAGGGCGGGGTTTTCGAGCCGGCGCAGGAGGTCGACGGGATCCGCGCGCTGGCCGAGGCGTTCCCGGGGCACCCGCTGCGGATCGACCCGAACGGCGCGTGGACTCCTGAGACCGGCATCCGGGTCGCCGCCGAACTGGACGGCGTCCTGGAGTACCTCGAAGACCCGACGCCGGGCATCGAGGGCATGGCCCAGGTGGCCGCCGAGGCGTCGATGCCGCTGGCCACCAACATGTGCGTGGTCAACTTCGGCGACATCGACCCGGGCTTCCGGGCGCGCGCGATCGGTGTCCTGCTGTCGGACCACCACTTCTGGGGCGGCCTGCGGGCGACGCAGTCGTTGTCGACGACGTGCGAGAGCTTCGGTGTCGGCCTGTCGATGCACTCCAACAGCCACCTCGGGATCAGCCTGGCCGCGATGGTGCAGGTCGCCGCGGCGACCCCGCACCTGACCTACGCCTGCGACACGCACTGGCCGTGGAAGGTCGAGGACGTCGTCGAGCCGGGCGTGCTGGAGTTCCGCGAAGGTGCCGTGGCGGTGTCGACGACGCCGGGGCTCGGCGTCAAGCTGGACGAGGACGCACTGGCCCGCCTGCACGAGAACTACGTCCGATGTGGACTGACCAAACGGGACGACGTGACCTACATGCGCAAGTACGTCGACGGGTTCGAGCCCAACACGGCGAGGTGGTGATCCGGTGAAGGTGACGGGATACGCCTACCCCTGGGACGTCCTGGAGTCCGGGTTCGCCGCGCGCGTCCGGGACCTCGGCGTCGACGAGGTGGCGGTGGCGCTGTCGTACCACAGCGCCCGCGCGGCGACGCCGTGGTCGGCTGCGCGGACTTCGGTCGTGGCTCGGCACGCGGCGTTCTACCGCCCGGTTGCGGACGGGTGGGGCGCGCTGCGTCCGTCCACTCCGGACTGGGTGACCTCGGAGGACTCCGGCGGCGACGCTGTCCGGCTGCTCAACGAGGCCGGGATCCCGGCCGCCGCGTGGCTCGTGCTGACCCACAACTCCCAGCTCGGCTACGAGCACCCGGACGTCGTGGTGCGCAACTGCTTCGGCGAGCCGTACCCGTGGGCGCTGTGCCCGGCGCAGCCCGCGGTGCGCGAGTACGCCGCGAAGCTGACCGCGGAGGCTGTCGCCGGGCTGGACCTGGCGTCGGTGATCCTCGAAGCCTGCGGCCCGCTCGGCGCGGTGCACCAGCACCAGCACGAGAAGACCGACGGCGTCTGGGCGCCCGCGGTGGCCCGGCTGCTGTCGATCTGCTGCTGCGACGCCTGCGCGTCTTCGTGGGACGTCGACGCGGACACCGTTCGGGCTCAGCTCGTCGAGGAGGTCCGGCGGCTGGTCGCGACCGGCGACCTCGGCGTCACGGCCGACGGGTTGCCGCCGTCGTTGACTCAGCACCTTCTGTTTACAAGACAGATGAACACCGACGCGCTGCGGGCCGCCGTGCTGGCTGTGCTGCCTTCGGAGGTGCGTGTCGTGCTGCACGGTGCCCTCGACCCGTGGGCCACTGGCGCGCTGCCCGGGCTGACGCCGTCCGCTGCGGACGACGTCGACGCGGTCGTATTGTTCGGGTGGGCGCCCGCCACGGGTGCCGAGGCCGTCGCCGCGGCTCGCGAGGCGTTGCCCGAGCGGGTCGCGATCGGCAGCTACATCACCGCGGTCGCCGCCGCCGGAGTGCCGGACATCGCCGCGTACGCCGGCGAGCTGGCCAAGGCGGGCGCCGCGGAGCTGCACCTGTACCACCTCGGACTGGCCGGTCCGGGTCGCTGGGGCGACCTGGGCTCGGCCACCGCCGCCGCCCACGAGAACTGAGGAGCTGTTCCACCCATGAGCCAGGCCACCGACGCCGCCACGCTCGAGAAGATCCTCGCGGGAGCCGCCGCGGCCGCCCGTCCCGCCGCCGCGGCCACCCCGGCCGAACGGTCCCGCTGGCTGGTCGCGGTCGCCGACGCGCTCGACGCCGCCGCGGACGAGCTCGTCCCGCTGGCCCACGCCGAAACCCACCTCCCGGCGACCCCGCGGCTGGCCGGCGAGCTGAAGCGCACGACGTTCCAGCTGCGCCTGTTCGGCGAGGTCCTCACCGACGGCGAGTTCCTCGGCGCGGCCGTCGACCACGCCGACCCGGACTGGCCGATGGGCCCGCGGCCGGACATCCGCCGCGTGAAGACCGCCGTCGGCCCGGTGCTGGTGTTCGCGGCCAGCAACTTCCCGTTCGCGTTCAGCGTCGCCGGCGGCGACACGGCGGCCGCGCTGGCCGCGGGCTGCCCGGTGGTGCTCAAGGCGCACCCGGGGCACCCGGAGCTGTCCGCGCTGACCGGCCGGATCGTGCGCGAAGCCCTGGTCGGCGCCGGCGCGCCCGAGGGCATCTTCGACGTGATCTTCGGCCAGGACGAAGGTGTCACGGCGCTGAAGGACCCGCGCATCGAAGCGGCGTCGTTCACCGGCTCCATCCCCGGCGGGCGCGCGCTGTTCGACATCGCGAACGCGCGGCCGCGGCCGATCCCGTTCTACGGCGAGCTCGGCAGCGTCAACCCGGTCGTGGTGACCGAGGCCGCGATCGCCGCGCGCGGGGAAGCCGTCGCCAAGGGCTACGCCGGGTCGTTCACGCTCGGCGCCGGGCAGTTCTGCACGAAGCCGGGCCTGCTGTTCCTGCCCGAGGACCACGGCCTGACCGAGACGCTGCGTTCGGCGCTCGAGGGTGCCGCGGCCCAGCCGATGCTCAACGACCGCATCGCGGCCGGGTACGAGGCGAAGCTCGCGGCCCTGCGCGAGGTGCCGGGCGTCGATGTCGTGTCTTCGGCGGCTTCGGAGTCACCGTCGTTCACGCCGACGCTGCTGGCCACGACCGGCAAGCAGTTCCTCGAGGGCGGCCCCGCCGTGCACGAAGAGTGCTTCGGCCCGGCGTCGCTGATCGTCACCTACGCCGACCAGGCCGAGCTGCTGAGCCTGCTCGACGTCGTCGAACCGGGGCTCACGGCCACGATCCACGGCGAGGAGTCCGACGCGGACTGGCTCCGGGCGGTGCTGCCCCCGCTGGCCCGCATCGCCGGCCGGCTGCTGTGGAACGACTGGCCCACCGGCGTCACGGTGAGCTGGGCCCAGCAGCACGGCGGCCCGTACCCGGCCACGACCGCCCCGACGACGACCTCGGTCGGCACCGCGGCGATCGACCGGTTCCTGCGCCCGATCGCCTGGCAGGGCTTCCCGGACGCGCTGCTGCCCGAACCCCTGCAGGAGGCCAACCCCTGGCAGCTGCCCCGCCGCACCGACGGCGCCCGCTGACCCGCACTTTCACGTGAAAGTGCCGACCTGGGCCCCGCACTTTCACGTGAAAGTGCGGGGTGATGCTCCACCACGCCGCCGCACAACCGAATTCCGTTCCCCCTCACTGGGAGGCATCGTCATGCCCGTGAACCGGAGAAACGCCCTGCGCGGCGGCGCCCTGGTGGCCGCTTCCACCGTGTTCCTCACCCGTCCTGCCTTCGCCTCGGCGGTGGCCGCTCCGGCCGCGGGCGGGGTGCCCGCCGCGACCGCGCCGATCGTGGCCGCCTACCGGCAGCTGCAGACCGGCATCAACCGGCCGTCGCCGGAACGCGCCGAGGCGCTGGCCAACCTGGGCCGCGTCGCCAAGGCCTACCACGCAAGCCTTTCCGTGGCCGGGGGTGGTGCTCCACTGTGGACGGACCTGCCGCTCGGCCCGGGCAGCGACTACACGACGTCGATGTACGCCCGGCTGCGCGCGATCGCCGTCGACTGGGGCACGCCCGGCGGCGCGCTGGCCGGCGACCCGGCGGTGCTCGACCGGATCAAGGCCGCGCTCGAGCTGATCCACGCCAGTCAGTACAACGAGAACGTCGGCGAGATCGGCAACTGGTACACCTACGAAATCGGCATCCCGTACTACCTGCTGCACACGCTTTCGGTCGTCGCCGACCAGCTCACCGCGGACGAGCTCGCCCGCTACCTCGCGCCGGTCAAGCGGTTCGTCGGGAACCCGAACGTGCGCGCGAACAACGCGTCCGTCGTCGAAACCGGGGCCAACCGCGCGGACAAGGCGCTGATCTCGATCGTGGCCGGCGCGATGCTCGGCGACGCGGCCTGGATCAGGACCGGCCTCGACGCGCTCACCGACGTCGCCGGCGGGGGCGCGGCGAGCGTCGTGGCGAAGCTGGACCGCGCGGCGGGCGACGGCTTCCACGTCGACGGCTCGTTCATCCAGCACGACACCATCCCGTACCCCGGGCACTACGGCATCGTGCTGCTCACCGCGCTCGCCGGCGCCATCCACGTCACGCAGGGCACCGAGTACGCGCTCCCGCAGCCGCTGAAGGACAAGATCTACGCACTGGTGGCGGACAGTTTCGCGCCGTTCGTCTACGCGGGCGCGCTGATGGAACCGGTGCGCGGGCGGATGCTGTCGCGGCAGGGCGAGACCGGCCACGACATCGGCCACCAGCTCACCGTCGCGACCCTCGTGCTGGCGCGGACGGCGTCCGGCAAGACGAAGACCGACCTGAACGCGCTCGCCGCGAAGTGGATCAAGGAAGGCGCGTACGCCCCGTTCCTGAAGATCCCGGACCCCGAGCGGTTCGCGCCCGGCCCGGACCTCGTGGCGACGCCGGGGATCGAGTTCGCCCAGGACATGCTGGCCTCCGGCGCGCGCCCGGCGCGGGTCACGGCCACGCACCGGATCTTCGGTCAGCAGGACCGCCTGGTGCACGTCACCGAGGACTGGTCGGCCTCCCTCGGCGTCAGCTCGGCGCGGATTTCCCGCTACGAGGCCATCAACGGGCAGAACCTCAAGGGCTACCACGTCGGCGACGGCGTGCTCTACACGTTCCTCCCGAACGCCAAGGGCCACTACACCGACGCCTACTGGCCGACGGTAGACCCGCTGCTGCTGCCGGGGACGACGGAGAACGACGGCCCGGTGGACCCGGCGTTCGGCGGCGTGCCGGTCGGGCCGAACCGGCACACCGGCGGCGTCCGCTGGGACGCGCACACCGGTGCCTACGCGTTCGACTTCAAGTCGTGGGACGGCTCGCTGGTCGCGAAGAAGTCGTGGTTCTTCACCCCGGCCGGGATCCTGTGCCTCGGCGCCGGCATCACCAGCACCTCGGACCACGCGGTGCGCACCACGATCGAGAACCGCAACCTCGGCGAGGGCGGGCGCGGGGTGCTGCTGGCGGACGGCCGGCGCGTTCCGACCGACCTCGGCAAGGCGTCGGCGTTGCGTCGTCCGCGCTGGCTGCACCTGGAAGACGTCGGCGGGTACGTGGTCCTGGACGGCGCTTCGGTGACGGCGTTGCGCGAGGACCGGACCGGCGCGTGGCGCGACATCGACACCGGCGCCAACACCAAGGGCACCACGACGCCGAACACGCGCCGCTACCAGAAGCTGGTCCTGGAGCACGGCGTGCAGCCCGCCGGCGCGACCTACGCGTACGCCGTGCTGCCGGGTGCGTCGATGCTCGGCACCCTGGCGGCGTCCTGGGCGTGGCGCGTGCGGGCCAACACCGCGGCGGTCCAGGCCGTCCAGACCGGCGACACGCTGCTGGCGAACTTCTTCGCGGCCGGCTCGGTCGACGGCGTCAGCGCGTCCGGGCCCGCGTCGGTGGCGGCCGGGCGGCGTCAGCTCGCGGTGTCGGACCCGACCCAGACGCAGGACAGCGTCACGGTGACCGTGCACGGCAAGACCGTGACGGTGCCGCTGAAGGGCACGTTCGGCGCGACGACGGTCGTGCGGTTGTAGGACCCCGGTTACGCTGCGAGCCATGACCGGTGCCGAACACGTCGACGTCCTGATCGTGGGGGCCGGCTTGTCCGGCATCGGTGCGGCGTGCCGGCTCCAGGAGCGGCTGCCGGGCAAGACGTACGCGGTGCTCGAAGCGCGCGACACCATCGGCGGCACCTGGGATCTCTTCCGCTACCCGGGCATCCGGTCCGATTCGGACATGTTCACCCTCGGCTACCCGTTCCGGCCGTGGAAGGACCCGAAGGCGATCGCGGACGGGCCGTCGATCCTGGCCTACATCCGCGAAACGGCGGCCGCGCACGGGATCGCCGACCGGATCCGCTTCGGGCACCGCGTGGTGCGGGCGTCCTGGTCGTCAGCGTCTGCGCGGTGGACGGTTTCGACGGCGCACGGCGCCACCTTCACGTGCCGGTTCCTGTACCTGTGCAGTGGTTACTACTCCTACGAATCCGGGCACGTCGTCGACTTCCCGGGCCGGGCGGAGTTCGCGGGGGAGATCGTGCACCCGCAGCACTGGCCCGCGTCGTTGGACCACACGGGCATGCGGGTCGTGGTGATCGGCAGCGGCGCGACGGCGGTGACGCTCGTCCCGGCGCTGGCTTCCCGCGCCGCGCACGTGACGATGCTGCAGCGGTCGCCGTCGTACATCGTGGCGCGCCCGGGCTCCGACGCGCTCGCCGACCGGATCCGCGCGCTGCTGCCGGAGAAGCTCGCGCACCGGGTGGTGCGCGGCAAGAACGTGGTCATGGGCACACTGTTCTTCCAGCTGATGCGCCGGCTCCCCGAGCGGTCATCGCTGGCGTTGCGCAAACGCGTGGCGGCGCAGCTGCCGGCGTCGATCCCGGTGGACCCGCACTTCGTGCCGTCGTACGACCCGTGGGACCAGCGGCTGTGCCTGGTCCCGGACGCCGACCTGTTCAAGGCGCTGCGGTCGGGCAAGGCGGACATCGTGACGGACGGGATCGCGCGGTTCACCGCGTCCGGCGTGGAGCTGACGTCGGGGCGCACGGTGCCGGCGGACCTCATCGTGACGGCGACGGGCCTGCGCCTGGTGGCGTTCGGCGGGATCGAGCTGGCGGTCGACGGACGCGCGATTTCTTCCGGCGACCAGCGGGCGTACAAGGGCATGATGTTCGGCGGCGTCCCGAACCTGGCGTGGTGCGTGGGCTACACGAACAACTCGTGGACACTGCGGGCCGACCTGACGTCCCAGTACGTGTGCCGGCTGCTCGCGCACCTGGACCGCCACGGCTTCGCCTACTGCGTGCCGGACGAGGCCTCGGCTTCCACGGCGGGCCGGCCGCGCCCGATCGTGGACCTGCAGTCCGGGTACGTCAAACGGGCCGCTTCCGGCCTGCCGAAGCAGGGTGGGAAGCGGCCCTGGATGATGCGCCAGAACTACTTGCTCGATCTGGCGGACATGCGGCTCAACCGGCTCGACGACGGCGTGATGCGGTTCGGCACCCGCACGACGGCGAGCGCGGCTCAGCCCTGACGCGCCTTGGCGCGCGGGTTGTCCTTGTTGATCACGAACACCCGGTTGCCGCGGCGGATGACCTGGGCGCCCTGCTGGCGGGCCAGCGAGCGGATCGAGCTGCGGACCTTCATGGTGACCGTCCTTCCCGTGGGAACCGTCCCACACCCTGCTCAACATCGGCCGGGTCGGTTTGATTCCGCGACTCAGCTGGTCTCGCGCGCCACCCACCCTTGCAGGTCATCGCCGCGGATGGCGGCGGCCATCAGCTCCGGGAACTGGTCCGGGGTGCACGCGAAGGCCGGGACGCCCAGCTCGGCCAGCGCCGCCGCGTTCTCGTGGTCGTACGACGGCGCGCCCGAGTCGGACAGGGCCAGCAGCGTCACCACCTGGACCCCGGCGTTCACCAGCTCGCCGACGCGGTGCAGCAGCTCGTCCTCGTTGCCGCCTTCGTAGAGGTCGCTGATCAGCACCAGCAGCGTGCGCTCCGGGCGCTCGACCAGGCCCTCGCAGTACGCGATCGCCCGGTTGATGTCGGTGCCGCCGCCCAGCTGGGTGCCGAACAGGACGTCGACCGGGTCGGCCAGGTGCTCGGTCAGGTCCGCCACCTCGGTGTCGAACGCGACGAACGACGTCCGCAGCGCCCGCATCGAGGCCAGCACCGCGCCGAACAGCCCGGAGTACACCACCGACTCCGCCATCGAGCCCGACTGGTCGACGGCCAGGATCACGTCCCGCTGCACCGCCTGCTGCCGCCGGCCGAACCCGATCAGGCGTTCCGGCACGATCGTGCGCAGCTCGGGGGAGTAGTGCTTGAGGTTCGCGTGGATCGTGCGGGCCCAGTCGACATCACCCGGGCGGGGCCGGTGGGTGCGCGACGCCTTGTCCAGCGCGCCCTTGATCGCCGCGCGGGTGCGCTCGGCGAGCCGCTCCTCCAGCTCCTGGACCACCTTGCGGACGACCTCGCGCGCGGTCTCCTTCGTCTCCTCGGGCAGCACGCCGTTCAGCGACAGCAGCGTCCCGACCAGGTGCACGTCGGGCTCGACCGCCGACAGCAGCTCCTTTTCGAGCAGCATCCGGGTGAGCCCGAGCCGGTCGACGGCGTCGCGCTGCATCACCTGGACCACCGTGCTGGGGAAGTAGCGGCGGATGTCGCCCAGCCAGCGCGCGACCCGCGGTGCCGACGCGCCGAGGTTGGCCCCGCGCGTGCCGCCCGCGGTTTCCTCGTCCGGCTTGTCGTAGAGGGCGGCCAGCACCTGGTCGACGCCACTGTCCTCATCGGACAGCGGGGTGTCGGCCAGCCCGGAGCCGGGCCCGGCGCCCTCGCCGCCCAGCACCAGCCGCCAGCGCCGCAGCCGGTCGTCGGTCTCCGCGTTCACGCGCCCACCCCCAGCAGTGTCGCCAGCACGGGCAGCACGCGCTCCGCCCGGTCCTCGTCCAGTTCGTCGGCCACCGGCGCGAGCCGGGCGGGCCCGGTCAGGCCGGCCGCCCGGTGCCCGATGGCCCGTTTCTCGGGCCCGCTGAACGCGCCGAACGTCCGGCGCAGCAACGGAAGCACCTCGGTGAAGACCTCCGGCGGGATCCCCGCGAGCCACGCGTCGATCACCCGCAGCAGGCCTTCGTCGTGCACCAGCAGCAGCGCGCCGCCGTCGAAGAAGCCTTCGACGTACGCCGCCCCCGCCGCGGGCGTGATGCCCGGCGTCAGCGCCCGGCCCAGCCGCAGCTCGATGTCGAACGCGTCGAGCAGGCCGCTGTCGTGCAGGATCCGGGTGAGCCGCCCGGCCAGCAGCGGCGGCAGCGACGGCCGCTCCGCGAGCCGGGCCAGCGCCGCCAGCCAGCGTTCCTTGGCGTCGTCGCCCAGCAACGACGTCGCGTCGTGCACGCCGTCGACCAGCGCGGCCAGCCGGGCCGCGGCGTCGTCGTCGATGCCGTGTGTCGCCGGCGGCAGGCCCGCGCAGATCCGGTCGAGCATGCGGTCGGCGACCGCGCGCAGCGCCGCGGTGTCGGTGCCGCGGACGTTCCCGTAGCGGGTCGCCCTGGCCAGCGCGGGCAGCGCCGACATCAGCCGCGCGACGTCCGCGTCGGCCGCCGCCCGGGCGTCGAGCGCCGCGAGCGCCTCGGGCAACGCCTCGGGCAGGTCGGCGAGCAGGCAGTTCTCGACGGCCGTGGTGACCTCGTCCAGCGGGGGCGTGCCCTCGACGGTGCCGCGGACCGCGGCCGTGGCCGCCGACGGCACGGTGGTGCCGTGCACCGCCGCCGCGACGAGGTCGACCTCGAACGACGGTTCCCAGGCCAGCGCCCAGGTTTCCCGGAACGTGCCCTTGTTCCGCCGCGCCGACGCCTCCCGGCTGCCCCACTCGATGCCGAGGATCCGCAGCCGGTGCAGCAGCTTCGAGCGGTCGAGCCCGCCGGGAGTGCGCAGGTCGAGGTCGAGCTCCTTGACGATCGGATCCTTCTTGAGCCGCAGGCGTTTCGCCGTCGCGGTCAGGTCCGCGGCCAGCGGCGGCTGCGGCACCCGCTCGGGGACCTCGCCGAGCCGTTCGCCGACCACCAGCCGCCGCGTCACGAGCTCGACCTGCACTTCGTCCCCGCCGCACAGCACGGACCGGGTGGCTTCGGTGACCTCGGCGAGCCCGGCCGAGGACCGTCCGCGCAGCGCCGCGAGCGCCTCGGCCAGCCGGACGGCCTCGATGACGTGCGCGGTCGAGACGGGCAGGTCCTCCTCCCGCAGCACCCCGGCGACGCCGGTCAGCCAGCGCGTGGTGACGTCTTCGGCCGTGGTGAACAGGTGGTGGTACCAGCCCGGCGACCGCACCCCGGCGCCGTACCCGCTGGCAGTGGCCAGACGCCCGTGCGTCCACGGCACCCAGGTGCACGCGACCTTGCGCTTCGGCAGTCCTTTGAGGACGGCCTGGTCGTGCGACGCCGGTGGCAGCGGGTCGGTCAGCGCGGGGACGTGCCAGGCCCCGCAGACCACGGCGATGTTGTCGAACCCCTCCTTGCGGGTGCGGCGCAGCACCGAGCGCATGTACGCCTCGCGCCGCGCTTCGTTGCCCTGCGGCGGTTTCTCGTCCTCCCGCAGCGCGGTCATCGCCTCGGCGATCACCTCGAACGGGTTCTCGTCGTCACGCCGGGACTCGACGACGTCGTCCCACCAGCGTTCCGGGTCGTCGTAGCCGCCGGCCGCGGCCAGCTCCGCCAGCGGGTCGCCGGGCGGGCCGGCGTGCTCGTCCGGCCCCGCGGCGAACGTGTGCGCGGCCGGGAGGTCGCAGAACCGCACCGGGATCCCGGCTTCGCGGGCGTAGGCGAGCGCCTGCCATTCCGGGCTGAAGACGGCGAACGGCCAGAACGCGGCGCGCGAGACGTCGTCGGTCGCGTACGCCAGCAGCGCGACCGGCGGCGCCATCGCCGGGTCTTCGGTCAGTTCGACCAGGACGTCGGCTTCGGGCGGACCCTCGATCAGCACGACGTCGGGCTCGAGTTCGGCGAGCCGCGCCGCCACGGCCCTGGCGGACCCCGGACCGTGGTGGCGGATGCCGAGCAGGTGGGTCGCCGTCACGAAATCTCCTGGCCGGCCCGGTAGAAGTCGGCCCAGCCGTCGCGCTCGCGGACCACCGTCTCCAGGTACTCGATCCAGATCGCGCGGTCGGCCACCGGGTCCTTGACCACCGCGCCGTGGATGCCGGCCGCGACGTCGTGCGGGCGCAGCACGCCGTCACCGAAGTGCGCCGCCAACGCGAGCCCGCCGGTGAGCACGCTGATCGCCTCGGCGGTCGAGAGCGTGCCGGACGGGGATTTCACCGCCGTGCGGCCGTCTTCGGTGCGGCCGGAGCGCAGCTCGCGGAACACCGTGACCACCCGGCGGATCTCGGCCAGCTCGGCGGCCTCGGTGGGCAGCTGCAGCGACTTGCCGAGCTCCGCGACCCGCCTGCTGACGATCTCGACCTCCGCGTCGGCGCTGTCCGGCAGCGGCAGCACGACCGTGTTGAACCGCCGCCGCAGCGCGCTCGACAGCTCGTTGACGCCCTTGTCGCGGTTGTTCGCCGTGGCGATCAGGTTGAAGCCCGGCCGCGCCTGCACCTCGGTGCCCAGTTCGGGGATCGGCAGCGTCTTCTCGGACAGGATCGTGATCAGCGAGTCCTGGACGTCGGCCGGGATGCGGGTCAGCTCCTCGAGCCGGGCCAGCTTCCCGTCCCGCATCGCGTGCAGCAGCGGGCTTTCCACGAGCGCGGCGGTGCTCGGGCCCTCGGCGATCAGCCGGGCGTAGTTCCAGCCGTAGCGGATCGACTCCTCGGACGTGCCCGCGGTGCCCTGCACCAGCAGCGTCGAGTCGCCGCTGATCGCGGCGGACAGGTGTTCGGACACCCACGTCTTCGCCGTGCCCGGCACGCCGAGCAGCAGCAGCGCGCGGTCGGTGGCCAGGGTGGCGACGGCGACCTCGACCAGCCGGCGGGGGCCGACGTACTTCGGCGTGAGCACGGTGCCGTCCGGCAGGGTGCCGCCGAGCAGGTATTCGACGACGGCCCAGGGCGAGAGGAGCCAGTTCGGCGGCTTCGCCCGGTCATCGGCGGCGGCCAGCGCGGCCAGCTCGGCGGCGTAGTCCTGCTCGGCGTGCGGCCGGAGGACGGTGGCGGGGGCGGTCATGCGAGCTCCTCGTACATTTCGCGGCGGAAGTTCAGCGTTTCGGTGAGCGCCCGGCGCCAAGGCCCGGCGTCCATGGTCAGGCGGGTGGTGGCCAAGGGGTGGCCGAGGCAGCCGCGCGGAACCGCCCGCGCGATCACGACGGCGGCGTGCGAGACCAGGCGGTGGTCGTCCTGGCGGGCGATCCAGTCGAGCAGGGCGGTGCCGAGCTCCTTCGTCCACGGCCGGGGCAGTTCGTGCACCAGCCGCGCGAACGATTCGACGGGCAGCCGGCTGACCAGGTGCCCGATCGTGGCGGCCTGGCCGGCCGGACTCAGCACGCCCAGCAGCGGCGGGGTGGTGCGCCCGCCGGGGTCGGCGCCGATCAGCGCCTTCGCCCAGGTCTCGTCGCCTTGCCGGACCGCGGCGGTGGCCCAGGAGTCGCGCAGCACGGCGGCCGGGCACCCCTCGACGCTCATCCGCACCACCTCGGCGGGCGGCCCGAACTCGGTCCAGAAGGCCAGGGGCGCGGCCGCGACGAGGGTGCGCAGCCGGACGGTGCCTTCCCCGCGTTCACCTTGCGGCAGCGCGATTTCGAGCACCCGGTTCCGGCGGCGGACCAGCGGGCGCAGCCGTTCGGCCATGCGTTCGCCGTACCGGGTGCCGGGCAGCCGCCCGAGCAGCTCGGCGGCTCGCTCCCGGACGCCGGCCGCCCGGTCGGACAGCGCGGCTTCGAGGAAGGCTTCGTCGTCGGGCCGCACGTGCGCGGCGAGCACCCCGAGGAAGTCCGAGCGGATGTCGGCGGGCTCGCTCTTCCAGGAACCGACGAGGGCTTCGCGGGCTTCGCCGGGTGCGTCCGCCAGCTTGGCGGCCAGCCAGCGGCGGCGCTGGGCGAGGCTGCCGTACTGCCAGATGTCGCGGGAAGACCCGGTTTCCGCGGGCGCGGCGAGGAAGGACCAGTCCGGGTTCCGCTGCCCGAGCCAGGCCCCGACGGGCCCGGCGACCGCGACGAGCGGCCCCCGCAGCGCGGCTTTGGTCCGTGCGGCTTCGGCGAGCAGCGGCAGGGTTTCGGGCGGGACGCGGTAGTGCGTGCCGGCGACGATGCCGAGCCACTCGAGGAGCAGATCGGGATGACTGGCGGCGAGCAGCCGGGCCAGCCGTTCCCTGGCGAGCGCCGGCACGAAGGGCCGCTCGTCGGCGGCGGCGACGGGCAAGGGCCGCACGTCGTGCAGCGGCGGCCGCCCGGCCCGCCGGTAGGTGGTGAGCACGGCCGCGGCGGCCAGGAGCTGCTCGGCGGGGTCGTCGCGGTCTTCGGCGAGCGGCCGGACTGCGGCGGGCTGGGTGGCGAGGTCGAGGGTGCGCCGGCGGGTGCCGAGCAGTGCGGTGCCGACGAGATCTTCCCAGGCTTTCACGGCTTCACCGCCTTCTGGAGGGAGGGGATTCGAATGCGGGCGGCCGCGTTGGTGCGGACTCGGGTGGAGAGGGCGGTGCCGCTCGCTGGGGCGTGGCCGGTGGGTGGTTGGTCGGCGTAGCGGCGGCCGGCAGGGCGCGGGTCGCGGGGGCGTGGTGGGTCGGGGTGGCGGCCGGCGCCGGCAGGGTTGGGACGCGGCTCGCGGGGGCGTGGTGGGTCGGAGTGGCGGCCGGCACCGGCAGGCTTGGGACGCGGCTCGCAGGGATGTGGTGGGTCGGAGTGGCGGCCGGCACCGGCAGGCTTGGGACGCGGCTCGCAGGGATGTGGCGGGTCGGGGTGGCGGCCGGCGCCGGCAGGGTTGGGGCGCTGGTCGCGGGGGCGTGGTGGGTCGGGGTGGCGGCCGGCGCCGGCAGGCTTGGGACGCGGCTCGCGGGGGCATGGCGGGTCGGAGTGGCGGCGGGTGCCGTGGAGTGCGGTGCCGACCGCACAGGCGCGCTCGGTGAGTGGTGGGTCGGAGTGGCCGCGGGTGCTGGTGCCGGCCGGGATGCGGGCGGCCGCGTGGGCGCGCTCGGCGAGGGGGTGGCCGACGGGGGCGGGAGCGGCGGGGATCCGGGTCGGACCAGGTGCAAGGAAGTGGACGTGGTTCACAGCCGCACCGCCCGGTTTTCGTGCCAGCACGTCAGGGGGCGCAAGCCTGCTGGGCTCCACTCGCCCGCCACCGTCAGCGGGTTGCCCGCCGACATCGCCAGCAACGGCCACGGGAACGCGTACGGGACCAACGGCAGCGCCGTTCCGTCCTTTTCGGACAGACACCAGCCGCCGGGGTGTTCGGCCGGGGTCACCGACGAAAGCAGGACCGGCCAGCGTTCCAGCCACGGGTCCGCCGCCATGGCCTCCGCGTACGCCGCCAGTGCGGCCGGGATCGAGCCGCCCTCGGCAGCCGGGGCCGCGAGGGGGATTCCGCGCTCCACCAGCAATGCCCGCAACGGGGCCGCGCCCGGGTAGAACGCCAGCTCCGCCGTCAGCAGGTGCCCGGGTGGCAGCGACGCGTCCAGCGGGCGGCCCGGTGGGGCGAACGACAGCACCAGCGCGTCCCGCCCCGTGCCGAGGCCGCGCAGCCACGTCCGGCGGGTGAGGAGGCGGTCGTTCTCCTCGTCGGCCGCGCCCGTGATCAGCCAATCGTCCGACACCCGCTCGCCGGATTCCAGGACGCGGGCCGTCTCCACCGAGAAGCCGAGCCTGGTCCGGACCGTCTCCGCCAACGGTGGCGGCAGCGAATCCAGCCTCGTGGCCGCGTCCGCCAGCAAGTACAACAGCGACAGTTCCGAAAGGAGCGCCTCCGGCCAGTCACGGCGGCCCACGGTGCCCGCGGCCCGGCGCAACCCGCCCGCGAGGCCGGACGCCTGTGCGTCGACCATCCGGGCCGCGACCGTGCGCAGTTCCTCGCCGCCGTTGCGGTCGAAGCCCGCGAAGCCGGCGCCGATCCGGTCGGTCAGCCAGACCTTCAGCTCGGCGACACCGCCTTCGACGCGCGCGGCACGTTCGCCCGCCCGCCGCGCGGCGGCTTCCTCGTCCTTCGGCCCGGCCGCTTCCGCGCGTTTTTCCGCCCGCTGGGCGCGGTCGGCGCGCTCGGCCAGCCAGGAGTGCACCCACTCCGGTGGCTCGCCCGCGTCGATCTTCCCGGCCGCCCACAGCATCAGCAGCCCCAGTGCGTGCTTGCACGGGAACTTCCGGCTGGGACAGGAACACCGGAACGCGGGCTCGGCGAGCTCGACGCACGTCTGGTACGGCTTCTTGCCGCTGCCCTGGCAGAAGCCCCACACGGCGTCTTCGGACGCACCCGCGCCCGACCACTTGGCCGGCGCGGCGAGCGCCCGGCCCGCCTTCTCCGACGCGGGATCGGGCGCCAGCCCGGCCACGCGCTCCGCGGTCCACGGCACCGCCGTCACCACCTGTCCCCCCACTGTGCTCCCTCGCTTTCCGGTACTCGCTGAAGCATGCCAGCACCCACCGACAATTTCCGGAAGCGTTGACGAACGCGCCTATTCCAGTACTAGAATAGGCCCGTGCTCACCGACGCGGAACTCACGGTGCTCGGCCTGGTGACCGAGCGGCCGAGGCACGGCTACGAGCTGGACGAAGTCGTCTCCGAACGCGGCATGCGCGAGTGGACGGCGCTCGGCTTCAGTTCGATCTACTACGTGCTCGGCAAACTCCGCGACCGCGGCCTGGTCGCCGAAGTCGAGCAGGACCGCGCGCACGCCAAGGCGAAGAAGACGTACACGGCCACGGACGCGGGCCGGGCGGCGTGCGCGGCCGCCGCGGAAGCCGCCATCGCCGAACTGCGCCCGGTGCACCCGCCGGTGCTCGTCGGGCTGGCGAACAGCCCGGTCGTCGCGCCGGACCGGCTCGCCGCGGCGCTGGCCCGGCGAGCCGACGCGGTGGGGGAGCGGCTGGCCGAGGTCCGCCGCGCCGCCGCGGCCCAGCCGGACGCGCCGCCGTTCGTCCGGGCGATCTTCGACTACTCGATCGCGCAGCTCGAAGCGGAAGCCGCGTGGCTGGAAGGGATGTCCTGATGCCGTACGACCTCAAGAAAGAGCTGAAACCGCTCTACGCGCCCAAGAACACCGACTGGGCCCTGCTCGACGTGCCCGAGCAGCGGTTCCTCGCGATCGACGGCCGCGGCAACCCGAACACGGCCGAGAGCTACAAGCAAGCCGTCGAAGCGCTCTACGCCTTCGCGTACACGATCAAGATGACCGCGAAGAAGACCGGCGAGGACTTCGTCGTCGGCCCGCTCGAAGGCCTGTGGTGGGCGGACGACTACGCCGCTTTCACCGTGCGGGCCAAGGACACCTGGCAGTGGACCATGCTCATCGCGCAACCGCCGTGGATCGGCGAAGACGCCGTCGGGGAAGCCCGGGAAACCGTGCGGCGCAAGAAGAAGATCGACGCGCCGGTCCGCCTCGAGAAGCTGCACGAGGGCCGCTGCGCGCAGGTGCTCCACGTCGGTTCGTACGACGACGAAGGCCCGCTGCTGGCCCGCCTGCACGACGAATTCTTGGAGGGCCAAGGATTGAAGCCGACCGGGCTGCACCACGAGGTCTACCTCGGCGACCCGCGCCGGGTCGCGCCCGGGAAGCTCAAGACCGTGCTGCGTCAGCCGGTGGGCTGATCCAGCTCGGCGAGCCCCTTTTCCCAGCGCTCCCGCCGTTGCGCGGAAGTCTGCTCCCACCACGGTTCGCCGCGCTCGCCCAGCGCCACCTTCGCCAGCTGGGTGCGCTCGCGGTCCTGGACGCGCCGGGCCGCCATCAGGTGCTTCTGCAGCCGGTCGCGGACGTCGGCCGGGATCTCCGGGTCGGTCGCGCGCCAGCGGCGGCCGTTGACGACGATGTACCGGCCGTCGGATGTGTGTTCGGGCATCAGTACTCGGAGGTCGCCGGCCAGGTGTCGTCGTGCAGGAGGCGCTTGAGGATCTTGCCCGTCGCGTTGCGGGGCAGGTCCGGGACGAAGTAGACGTCCCGCGGCACGGCGAACCGCGCCAGCCGCTGGTGGATGTACGCGCGGATGTCCTCGGCGTGCAGCGAAGCGCCGCGCCGGGGCACGACGTACGCGGCCAGCCGCTGGCCCCACTCCGCGTCCGCCACCCCGACCACCGCGGCGTCGTGGACGCCGGGCAGCGCGACCAGTGCTTCCTCGACCGGGCGCGGGAAGACGTTCTCGCCACCGGAAACGATCATCTCGTCGGCCCGGCCGGTGACGAACAGCCGTCCCGCGGCGTCGAGGTAGCCGACGTCGCCGGTGGCCATCAGATCCGCCGCGCGCGCCGGGTCGGTGCCGTTGGTGTAGCCGTCGAAGAGCATGTCGTTGCCGACGAAGATCTGGCCCTCGCCGCCCGGCGGCACCGGCTTGCGGTCCTCGTCGAGGATGGCCAGGCGGGTGCCGAGCAGGCAGCGCCCGGCCGTGGTCGGCGCCGCGCGCAGGTCGGCGGGGTCGGCGATGCTCGCCCACGACACTTCGGTCGAGCCGTAGAAGTTGTAGAGGACGTCGCCGAAGGTGTCCATGAACGACGTCACGAACGCCCCGGACATCGCCGAGCCGCTGCTCGCCACGATCCGCAGCGACGACAGGTCGTAGCGTGCGCGGACGCGTTCGGGCAGGTCCATGATCCGCTGCAGCATGATCGGCACGACGAACAGCGCGTCGCACTTCTGCTCGGCGATGGTCCGCAACGTCTCTTCGGCGTCGAACTTGCGGATCAGCGCCAGCGAGGCCCGCAGCGCCATGCCGATCTGCATCGCGGCGAGGCCCCAGCTGTGGAACAGCGGTGCGGCGACGAGGATGCGGTCACCGGCGCGCAGCGGGATGCGGTCGAGGATCGCGGCGGCCGAGCCGAGCCCCTTGGGTGTGGGGCGGCGCGCGCCCTTCGGCGTCCCGGTGGTGCCGGAGGTGAGCACGACCAGCCGGCCCGGCCGCTCGACCGGCTTCGGCGGGTCGGCGGGCGCGGCGTGGATCAGCTCGTCGACGGTCGGGTAGCCGGCGTCGGCGTCCGGCCAGGTGCTGATCCGGGCGAAGTCGCCGGGGACGTTCGCGATGGTCTGCGCGAACTCGTCGTCGGCGAGCACGGCGGACGGCTTGTGCTCGGCGAGCACGTCCTTGACCGAAGCCGCGGACAGGCCGGTGTTCAGCAGGACGACGTCGGTGCCGAGCTTGCTGGCCGCGACGAACGACTCGACCATCGCGGAGTGGTTGCGGCACATCAGCGCGATCCGGTCGCGTTCGCTGACACCGAGTTCGCTCAGTGCGTTGGCGAGCCGGTTGCTGCGCTCCTGGACCTGGCGGAACGTGCGGAGGTTGCGCTCGTCGTGCAGCGCCTGCTCGTCCGGGACGCGGCCCGCGGCAGCCTGGTAGCCGCCCGCGACGGTGGCGCCCCACTGCGCGAGGGACTGGAGCTGGCGGGCCAGCTTGTCCGGCCGCGCCGGGCTCAGCACGCCGGCGCGCAGCAGCACGCTCGTGGTGCGCAGCTTGGTCGCCTTGGTGCCGTCGCGATCGGCTTCGGTGTCGTACTGCCCGGCCAGGTGCAGGTCGAGCCGCCGGCCCAGGGCGCGGACGTCCTTCTTGATCGACGAGACCAGATCCAGGTACGCCGGCGGCAGCATCATCCGGACGAACAGCTCGGTCTTGCCGCCCGCCAGGGGTCTCAGCTCCAGGGAGACCCACGTGCCCTCGTCCGGGACGCCGCACCACACCACGTGCTCGCCCGGCCGGTACACGACGGCCTGCACCTGCGCCTCCAGCATCGGCCCGCGCTCGGGGACGATCCGGATCACACCTTTCGGCCCGCGCCCGCGCGAAGCCGGCTCCTGCACCTCGCACCAGCTGATCTCCGGCACGAACCGCGCGTACCACTCCGGCGATCCGACGATCTGCCACACCACGTCCGGCGTGTGCCCGACCACCGCACTCGCTTCGACCACATCGTCACGCATCGTCTGCCCTCGCCGAAGTGTCACCGAACACACGTTCAGGTCACGGAGGCGTCACAGTAACAGCAAACGGGTGATCACGGATACTCCGAACGGCCAGATACCGGTGAGTAACGGACACTCGTAGTAGGTCTCCCCCATGTCCAAAGTAGACCGATTAACGGGGTTCACCGAGCATAGCGGGCGAACGGCGTTCAAGCGCGGTGCTTCTCGGCGGGCATCGGCCTGAGCAGGCCCGATACCGCGCGTGTTCGGGAGCGTGCGGGATTACCGGGCATAACGGGCAACCAGCTCCGCGCCCAAGCGGGCCAGCTCGGCCTTCACCGACTCCGGACCCTCGACGTCGACCAGCGCGCCCCACCCCGCCAGCTCCTGCGCGATCATGATCGGCGCGGGCGCCGCGACCCGGGCCCGCACCCGGTCGTCCGGCAGCTCGGCGACGAGCTCGCAGTGCCGCCCGAACCGGTCCCGCAGCACGCCGAAGTGGCGCCGGCTCAGCACCACGTCCGCGGTCAGCGACGAACGGCGCTTCTCGACCTCCTCGACGACCTCTTCCCACACCTTCGCCAGCTCCAGGTCCGAGGGCCGGTCGGCGGGCTCCTCGCTGACGGTGGCGGCGGCGATCCGGTCGACGCGGAACGTGCGACGCCCCTTCTCCGTGCCGGCGACCAGGTACCAGACGTCGTCCTTGTCGACCAGGCCCCACGGGTCGACCAGCCGCTCCGACCGCTCGCGGCCGCCGTAGACCAGGTGGACCCGGCGGCGGGCGATGACGGCGTCCCGCAGCAGCTCGACCACCGGCGGCCGGTCCTTCGGGCGCTCGCCCCAGCCCGCCTGGTCGACGACGACCGCGTCCGCGGCGGCCTCGGCGTCCGCCCGGAACGTGCCGGGCAGCGCGCCCATGAGCTTCCGCAGCGCGGACTTGACCTCGGAGGCGCCGGCCGCGGCCGGGCCGGCCAGGAGGAACAGCGCCTGCGCCTCGCGGGCGCTCAGGCCGGAGAGGTCGGTGCGGGCGCCGCCGACGAGCTGCCAGCCGCCGCCGCGACCGGGCTGCGGGTACACGGGCACGCCGGCGGCCGAGAGGGCTTCCAGGTCACGGCGGGCGGTGGCGACGGAGACCTCCAGCTCGGCGGCCAGCTCGCCCGCGGTGACCCGGCCGCGGGTCTGCATCAGCAGGAGGGTGGCCACGAGGCGGTCGGCGCGCATGGGGGAAGTGTCGCAAACAAAGTGCTCACTCGGTGCACACTTTCATCCCGCATGCTGGCTCCACACCGTCCGAGAGGAGCAGCCGTGCTGCGAGGAATGGCCACCGTTTCGTACTTCGCCGACGACCACGAGGCCGCGAAGGAGTGGTACGCCGGGTTCCTGGGCATCGAGCCGTACTTCGAGCGGCCCGGGTACGCCGAGTTCCGCATCGGCGACCACCAGCACGAACTCGGGCTGATCGACCGGAAGTACGTCCCGGCGAGCATGGGCGGGCCGAGCGGCGAGATCGTCTACTGGCACGTCGACGACCTCGAAGCGACCGTCGCCCGCCTCCACGAGCTGGGCGCGAAGGAGTACGAGCCGATCACCGAGCGCGGGCCGGGGTTCGTGACGGCGTCGGTCGTCGACCCGTTCGGCAACCTCCTCGGCGTCATGACCAACGCGCACTACCTGGCGGTGCTGGCCCGCTGACGAGGTGTGCGGCGGCACCACGGGATCTTCCCGGCTTGTAGCCGCCGCACACATGGTCCGCGACGCGGGTCACGCTTACCGTTCCCGTCCATGACCAGCGATCTGGACGGGCGCACCGCCCTCGTGACCGGCGGGGCCGGGGGCATCGGCCTCGCCTGCGTCCGCGCTCTCGCGGCGGCCGGGGCCAAGGTGCACGTCGTCGACGTGGACGCCGAACGCGCCGAAGCCGCCGCCACCGAAGTCGGGGGCTGGGCGCACGCCGCCGACCTGACCGACCCCGCCGCCATCGGCGCGCTGCCCGCCGAGGTCGACATCCTCGTCAACAACGCCGGCATCCAGCACGTCGCACCGATCGAGGACTTCCCGCCGGACGTCTTCACCCGCATCCAGTCGTTGATGGTCACCGCGCCCTTCCTGCTCATCCGGCACGCGCTGCCGTCGATGTACGCCAGGGGCTGGGGCCGGATCGTCAACATGTCGAGCGTCCACGGGCTGCGCGCCTCCCCGTACAAAGCCGCGTACGTCGCCGCCAAGCACGGGCTCGAAGGGCTCTCGAAGGTCGCCGCCCTCGAAGGGGCCGAGCACGGGGTCACCAGCAACTGCGTCAACCCCGGGTACGTCCGCACCCCGCTGGTCGACGGCCAGATCGACGCGCAGGCCGCCGAGCACGACATCCCGCGCGAGGACGTCGTCGCCGAGGTCCTCCTCCGCCGCGCCGCGATCAAGAAGCTCATCGATCCCGGCGATGTCGCTTCCCTGGTGGTGTGGCTGTGCTCCCCGCGCGCCGGCCACATCACCGGGGCGTCCATCCCGCTCGACGGCGGCTGGACCGCCGCCTAGATCCCGCCCGACCACAAGGAAGTGGAGCCCGCAGTGAGCCAACCCCACCGGTCGGCGATCGCCAAGATCGTCGGCGCGAGCCTGATCGGCACCACCATCGAGTGGTACGACTTCTTCCTCTACACCTCGGCCGCCGCGCTGGTGTTCAACAAGCTGTTCTTCCCGACGGCGGATCCGCTCACCGGCACGCTGCTGGCGTTCCTGACCTACGCGGTCGGGTTCCTCGCCCGCCCGGTCGGCGGCCTGGTGTTCGGCCACTTCGGCGACCGGCTCGGGCGGAAGAAACTGCTCATCGTCAGCCTGTCGCTGATGGGGGGTTCGACCGCGCTCATGGGCGTGCTGCCGACGTACGCCTCGGCGGGCGTCGCGGCGCCGGTGCTGCTGACGCTGCTGCGCCTCGTCCAGGGCTTCGCGCTCGGCGGGGAATGGGGTGGCGCGGTCCTGATCGTCTCCGAGCACGGCGATGACCGCCGCCGCGGGTTCTGGGCGAGCTGGCCGCAGTGCGGGGCGCCGGGCGGCAACCTGCTGGCCACCGCCGTCCTGGCGATCCTGTCCGCGACGCAGACCGACGCGGCGTTCCTGTCCTGGGGCTGGCGGATCCCGTTCCTGCTCTCGGCGGTGCTGCTGCTGATCGGGCTGTGGATCCGGCTGGCCGTTTCCGAGTCGCCGGTGTTCCTCGCCGCGCAGCAGCGGGCCGAGGAGCGCGGCGAGAAGCACGTCCCCGTCGTCGACGTCTTCCGCCACAACTGGCGCGAGGTGCTGGTGACCATCGGCGCGCGGATGGCCGAGAACGTGTCGTACTACGTGATCACCGCGTTCATCCTGGTGTACGTCACGACCGGGCTGCACCTGCCGAAGGGCATGGGCCTGACCGCGGTCCTGATCGGCTCGGCCGTGCACTTCGTGACCATCCCGCTCTGGGGCGCGCTGTCCGACCGCGTCGGCCGCCGTCCGGTCTACCTCTTCGGAGCGATCGGGATGGCCGTGTGGAGCTTCGCGTTCTTCGCGCTGCTGGACACGAAGTCGTCGGTCGTGATCGTGCTGGCCACGACCGTCGGGCTGGTGCTGCACGGCGCGATGTACGGCCCGCAGGCGGCGTTCTTCGCCGAGCAGTTCCCGACCCGCGTCCGCTACACCGGGTTGTCGGTCGGCGGTCAGCTGTCCTCGATCGCCGCCGGCGCCGTCGCGCCGCTGATCGCCGTGGCGCTGTTCTCGGCCTGGGGCAGCACGGTGCCGGTGTCGCTGTACGTCACGGGGATGTGCCTGCTCACCGTGATCGCGCTGCTGGCCGCCCGCGAGACCCGCGGGCAGTCGCTGCACGACGAGGGTGTCCAGGCGGAACAGGCGGCCGTTTCGCCCTAGCATGACCGCCGTGACCGCACCTTCCGACGCGTTGCGCCGGCTGCTCGACCTCCTCGCCTCCGGGGCGAGCACCGAGCAGCTGGCGCACGTCGTCGTGGCCGCCCGCGCCGAAGGCACCCTCGGCGCGGGCGACCTGGCCGCACTGGCCAGCGCCGGCGAGCTGGCCTTGCGGATCCGCGAGACGCTCGCCGAGCACCGGCGCCGTGAAGCCCAGCTCACCGCGCTGTTCGAGACCGCCAGCGAACTCGCCGCGCTGTCCGATCCGGACACCGTGCTGCGCTCGATCGTCCGCCGCGCGCGGGCGCTGCTCGGCGTCGACGTCTCCTACCTTTCGCTGAACCGCGAGGCCGAGAACAAGACCTACGTCCGGGTCAGCGACGGGTCGGTGTCGGCGGAGTTCCAGCAGATCGTGCTGGGCATGGGGGAGGGCCTCGGCGGGCTGGTCGCGCAGACCGCGCGGCCGTACGCGACTTCGGACTACTTCACCGACGAGCGGTTCAAGCACACCCGCCACATCGACTCCGGCGTCAAGGACGAAGGCCTGACCGCGATCCTCGGCGTCCCGCTGGCGATCGGTCCCAAGGTGCTCGGCGTGCTCTTCGCCTCCGACCGCGCCACCCGGGAGTTCACCGCGGACGAAGTGGCCCTGCTGTCCTCGCTGGCCGACCACGCCGCCATCGCGCTCGACAGCGCGAACCTCCTCGACCAGACGCGCCGCGCGGTCGCCGAGCTCAACGAAGCCAACGCGACGATCCGCGCGCAGAACGAGGCGATGGAACGCGCCGAGGACGCCCACGACCGGCTCACCGACCTCGTGCTGCGCGGCGGCGACCTGCCGGACGTCGCCGCCGCCGTCGCCGGGGTGCTGCACGGCGACCTCACGGTGTACGACGCCGACGGCACGCTCCTGGCGAGCTCGGCCGCCCCGGCCGCGCTGGACCCGGACGCGCTCGCCGCGGCCCGGACCGCCGGGCGGGCGGTGTCCACAAAGGACTGCTGGGTGTGCGCGGTGCAGGCCGGTCCCGAGCTGCTCGGCAGCCTCGTGCTGGCCGGCCGCGCCGGGCTCACCGACCCCGACCGGCGGCTGTTCGAACGCGCCGGCGTCGTGACGGCGCTGCTGCTGATGCTCCGGCGGTCGGTGGTGCGGGCCGAGGACGAGGTCCGCGGCGAGCTGCTCACCGACCTGCTGACCGCGCCCGACCGCAACCCCCGCGCGCTGCTGGCCCGCGGGCGCCGGCTGGGCATCGACCTGTCGGCCCCGCACGCGGTGCTGGTCGCGCACGCCGACGGCGGTTCGCGGCGGCGGGTGGCGAGCGCCGCCGCCCGGCACGCGACGCTGGTCGGCGTGCACGCGGAGGAGGTCGTGCTGCTCGGCGAAGGCGACCCGGACGAACTGGCCCGCCGGGTGGCCGCCGACCTCGGCGCGGCGACCGGCCGCCCGGTCACGGTGGGCGCGGCCGGTCCGGCGAGCGGCCCGCCGTCGATCGCGGACGCCCACGCCGAAGCCGCCCGCTGCGTACGTGCCCTGCTCGCGCTCGGCCGCACCGGCGAAGGCGCGGCGATGGCCGGGCTCGGCTTCCTCGGCCAGCTGCTGGGCGACCGCGCGGACCTCGACGCGTTCGTCCGGCAGACGCTCGGCCCGGTCCTCGACTACGACGAGCGCCGCGGCACCGAGCTGGTCGCGACGCTGCGGGCGTACTTCGCGAACGGGGCCCAGCTCGCGCGCACGAAGGACGTCCTGCACGTCCACGTGAACACCGTCGTGCAGCGGCTGGAGCGGGTGGCATCGCTGCTGGGCGAAAACTGGCAGGCGCCCGACCGCGCGCTGGAAATCCAGCTGGCCCTGCGCCTGCACCGCCTCGGCTCGCGGTGATTTCTTCCAGCGTGCTGCGGACCAAAGCCCGTTGCGCCGGGCGGCCCTAGCGGGACGCGCCGCCACCGGGCACCGTGGAAGCCGACGGATACCGAGACGATGGGGGTTCTCGTGAAGGAATTCGAAAGCGCGCTCGCGGCGGGGTTCGACGTGGTCCCGGCCGAGGTGCCCGGGCTTGCGATCGACCGGCTCGACGGCGGCCAGTCCACCGGGTCCCCGGCGCGGCTGTGCTACACCTGGGTGGCGGACCCGGTTCGCCCGTCGGTCAGCCCCTGTAGGTGACCGAACCCGCCTCGCCGGTCGTCGGGTTCAAGCGGCACCTCGGTACCGCGGTGGTGCCCGGCGACGCGGTGTACGTGCTCTCCGAAGAAGGCGCGACAGCCTTGCGCGGGCCGCACGTGGAGTCCCTGGTCCCGTTGCTCGACGGCACCAGGGACTTCGCGGCCCTGCGCCGGGAACTGCCGCCCGACGTCCCGGCCGACGAAGCCGCCGGGGTGCTGACGCGGCTCGCCGAAGCCGGGCTGATCGGCCTGCGATCCGCGGTCTCCGACCCCGAATCGGCTTACTGGGACGCGGTGGACGGCGAACCCGCGTCCGGCCGGGTCGCGGTGCTCGGCGCGGACCCCGCGACGGTGGACGTCCTGCGCGCGGCCGGGCTCACCGTGGCCGAGGACGCCGGCCTTTCCCTCGTGCTGTGCCACGACTACCTCGCCGGCCACCTGTCCGATGTGGACGCCGAGCACCGCCGCGCCGGGCGGCCGTGGCTGCTCGCCAAACCACTCGGGGCGCGGGTGTGGCTCGGCCCGTTCTTCACCCCCGGTGAAGGGCCGTGCTGGCACTGCCTGGCCGCCCGGCTGTGGGGCAACCGGCCCGCCGAGGCCCACGTCCGTGCCGCGCTCGGCTTGCCCGGCCCGCTGCCGCGCCCGGAAGTCGCCCTCGCGCCGCTGACCGCCGTCGCGCTCAACCTGGTGGCCCTCGAAGCGCGCAAGTGGCTGGCCGGGCAGCGGTACCCGGGCCAGCGGGCGCTGTGGACGTTCGACAGCCGCGACCTGACCGGCGAGCGGCACGAGGTGCGCGCCCGCCCGCAGTGCGCGTCCTGCGGGAACCCGGAGCTGGTCCGCGACCGGACGCGGCGGCCCGTGGTCCTCGAATCCCGCCCCAAGACCCAGCTCGGCGGCGGCGGGCACCGCGCGTTGCCGCCGGAGCAGGTGCTCGGCGAACACCGGCACCTGGTCAGCCCGCTGACCGGCGTCGTCAAGGAGCTGCGCCGCGACACGCGCGGCCCGGCGCTGTTCGCGTCGTTCCGCTCCGGGCCGAACACCGCGCTGGGCCGGCGTGGTGCCGAGCGGCTGCGCACGGCGCTGCGCAGCGAGAACGGCGGCAAGGGCGTCACCCCGCTCCAGGCCGAGGTCGGCGCGCTGTGCGAGGCCCTCGAACGGCACAGCGGGCACTACGACGGCGACGAGGAACGGGTGCGCGCCAGTTTCCGTTCGCTGGGCGACAAGGCCGTGCACCCCGACACGTGCCAGTTGTTCCACGAACGGCAGTTCGCCGACCGGGCGTGGATCAACGCGCGGCACGGGCCGTTCCAGTTCGTCGGCGAGCCGTTCGACGACGACGAAGTGCTGGACTGGACGCCGGTGTGGTCGTTGACCCGCGGCGAGCACCGGCTGTTCCCGACCGCGCTGCTGTACTTCGACGCGCCCGGGCCGCCGTCCGTGCTCGCCGACTCCAACGGCAACGCCGCGGGCGGCACGCTGGAAGACGCGGTGCTGCAAGGGATGCTGGAGGTCGTGGAACGCGACGCCGTCGCGCTGTGGTGGTACAACCGCACCCGGCAGCCGGCGATCGACCTGGCCGCGTCCGGTGATCCCTGGATCGCCGAACTGCGCGAGGTTTACGCCGGGCTGGGGCGCGAAGTCTGGGTCCTCGACGTCACTTCCGACCTCGGGATCCCCGTGCTGGCCGCCGTCTCCCGGCAGGTCGGCGGGCCCCGCGAGGCGATCATGCTCGGGTTCGGCGCGCACCTCGACCCGGCCGTCGCGCTGCGGCGCGCGCTGACCGAGCTGAACCAGCTGGTGCCCGCGGTCCTCGACGGGTGGGACGGCGGCGACGACCCGGACGCGGTGCGGTGGCTGCGGGACGCGACGGTGGCCACCGAGCCGTACCTGCTGCCTGCCCCGGGGCACCCGGTGCTCAGACCCGACGTCTCCTCACCCGACCTGCTGGCCGACGTGCACCTGGTGCGGGCGCGGCTGGAAGCGGCCGGGCTCGAGGTGTTCGTGCTCGACCAGACGCGGCCCGACATCGGCCTGCCCGTGGTCAAGGTGATCGTGCCGGGCCTGCGGGGGTTCTGGGCGCGGTTCGCGCCCGGCCGGCTCTACGACGTGCCCGTGCGGCTCGGCCGGCTGACCGAGCCGCACGGCTACGACGACCTCAACCCGATGCGGATCTTCCTCTAGCACTGGCCGTCGGCGAGCACCCAGTAACCCGACGACGTTTCGCGCAGCGCGTGCGTCGTGAAGGTGTTCCACAGACCCATGGCCTGGTTCGAGCCGTTGGCGTAGGTCTGGCCACCGCTCTGGTGCGCGCGCCCGGCCTGCGTGTGGGCGTAGTTGCTGGCGCTCACGCACGTCCCCGACGGCGGGGCGCTGGTCGTCGTCGTGGTGGTCGGCGGCGCGGCCGTCGTGGTGGTGCCGGTTCCCTTGTCCAGTCCCCAGAACACGCCGGTGTAGTAGCTGGAGCAGATCCCGGCGAGGAAGTACGCGCCGGTGCTGCCGCACTGCGTCGTGCCGCTGCCCGGGTCGACGGCGGTGCCGTGGCCCATGCCGGCGATCGAGTACAGCTGCACCTTGTCGCCGTAGTTCGTCACCGTCGTGCTGCCGGGCAGGGACTGGGTGCTGGTCGGCGTCTGCGAAACGCCGTGCACCGCGGTCCACTGGTCGCGCAGTTCGGTGCCGTTGACCGGGTAGACGGTGTAGTCGCCGGTGCCCTGCCAGATCGCGACGCGCGGCCACGGCCCGCCGTAGCCGGGGTTCTGCGCGGTGACCTTCGCGGCCCACTGCGCCGGGCTCAGGTTCTGGTTGTTCTGCTGGCAGCCCGACGCCTGCGTGATGCTCGTGGCGCACTGCGCGGGGAGGCCGGCCATGACGCCGCCGCCGGCGAAGACGTCCGGGTACGCGGCGAGCAGGTCCGCGGTCATCCCGCCGCCCGCCGAGAGCCCGGTGACGAACACGCGCTTGGTGTCCGAGCCGTGGTCCGCGACCGCCTTGTCCACCATGGACTTCACCGACGCCGCTTCGCCCTTGCCGCGGGTGTCGTCGGCGGGGTCGAACCAGGTGAAGCACTTCAGCGAGTTGTTCGCGGTCGACGTCTGCGGGAACACCACCTCGAACCGCCACCGGTCGGCCAGCGCGGGCCAGCCGGAGTGGGCGTAGTAGTCCGCGGCGCTCTGCGTGCAGCCGTGCAGGGCGACGACGACCGGGCGGCCGGCTTCGAGCCCGGCGGGGGTGTAGGTGTACATCGCCAGTGCGCCCGGGTTGGCGCCGAAGTCCGGCACCTGGACCAGGGACGACGGCGGCGGGTCGGCGGCGGCCACCCCGACGGTGGTGAGCACGGCGGCGGTGATCGCGGCGAGTCCGGCGAAGGCGAGCTTGCGCAAGGTGAACTCCTTCTCGTCGTTGAGAGGGTTTCCCGCGACGCTAAGTCGGACCGGCGGCGGGGACCATGTGGCCGTCCACCACATCGGCGCCGGAATTCATGGTGCCCGGCGGGGTGGCTCTCCGGCGGTGCGGGCGCTTGAGTTCTGTCTCATCGACGAGACCGGAGGTGGACCGTGCGCGGTTGGCTGACCTGGGTACTGGCGGGTGCGCTCGCGGCGGCGCTGCCCGCGACGGCGTCGGCTTCGGCCGGGCGCTGCCGGGCGGAGGTGCCCGGCGCGGAGAAGTCCGTCGCGGTGTGCCTGGACGACCTGACGACGACCGGCACGCTGAAGTCCGGCCACACGGTCGAAGCCGACTGGGCCGGCTTGACGTCGGCGGGACTCCCGTCGCCGAGCGGCGTCCCGGGCGTCCAGGTCGACGGGTACTTCCCGGACTCCTCGACGTCGAACGCGAACAACGGCTGGAACCACGACTCCCAGTTCGTGCTGCGGATGCCCGACCACTGGAACGGCGGCCTCGTCGTGGCCGGCTCGCCCGGCGTCCGCCGCCAGTACGCGAACGACCGCGCGATCGGCGACCAGGCGCTGGCCGAGGGCTACGCCTTCGCCGCCACCGACAAGGGCAACACCGGCGCGGCGTTCTACACCGACGGCGTCCGCCCGGGCGACGCGCTGGCGGAGTGGAACACGCGCGTCACGCAGCTGACGCTCGCCGCCCGCGGCGCGCTGACCCGCCACTACGGCCGCCCGCCGGCGAGGACGCTGGCGGCCGGGCTGTCCAACGGCGGGTACCTCGTCCGGTGGCAGCTGGAGAACCGGCCGTGGCTCTACGACGGGGGCGTCGACTGGGAGGGGACGCTGTGGCGTGCCGATGGACCGAACCTGTTCACGTTCCTGCCCCCGGCCCTGCGGGCGTACCCGGCTTACGCGGCGGGGTCGCCGGCCGCCCACCAGTCCATTTTGGACGCGGGCTTCGCGCCGGGCTCGGAGTTCCTGTGGGACTACCACTACCGCGTCTACTGGGACCTGACCCAGCGGATCTACCGCGAGGAGGCCGACCCGTCGTTCGACGGCGCGGTTCTGGCCGGAACCCCTTTCTGCACTTCGGGAACGCCGGCGTGTGACGCGGATTATGCGTACTCGTCCAGGCCTGCTTCGGTAGCGCGGGCGGTGGAGCGGATTTCGCTGACCGGGCGGATCGGGAAGCCGTTGCTGACGCTGCACGGGACGTGGGACACGCTGCTGCCGATCACGCGCGATTCCGATGTCTACGACCGGATGATCAGTGCGTCCGGGCGCGGGTCGCTGCACCGGTACTACCGCATCGAGGGCGGCAACCACGTCGACGGCCTGGTCGACCAGTACCCGGACCGGTTGCGGCCGTTGGGCCCGTGCTTCCGGACGGCGTTCGACGCGCTCGCGGGCTGGCTGCGCGGGGTGCGACCGCCGGCGTCGGCGACGATCGCCCGCCCCGCCGGAGCGACCCCGGCCGAGCTGGCGACCTCGTGCGACCTGGGTCGAGGGCGGGTCACTCCGGGGTGACGCTGCCGTCTTTCGCGATCGAGCCGGCGGGCCAGACGTGTCCTGCGTCCGCGTCGGTGACCTGAGCGCGGGTGAAGTCCGGTCTTCGGCGAAAGCTCGCGCCGTCGAACGAGGCCCCCAGGAAGTTCGCGGTCTCCGCGAACCGGACGTTGACGAAGTACGCGGTCCGGCCGAATTCGCTGTCACCGAACTCCGCCGCACCGGTGAAGCCCGTGTCGTCGAAGTCGGAGCCACCCCGGAACTGCGTGCGCTCGAAGGTCGCGGTCGACCACCGTCTGCCTCAGGCCGGGGTGGGCTTGGGCGAGCCGTTCGAGGTCGGTGAGGCTGCCAATCCGCACCGCCGCCTTGTCGCTGCCGAGCTGCTCGCTGGCTTTCGCCGACAGTTCGTTGATCTCCGCCGCCGCGCTCTTCCAGCCGGTGTCGAACGCGTCGCGGTGGTCGGCTCGCGTGCCGCGTGGGCGAGCGCCGTCGGTGCCGGGAACCGTACGTCCTCCCACCACGCCGGGAGCGCCCGGGTCAGTCGCCCTTGATCAGGTGGTTCGCCAAAGCCGGGCTGAACGTTCCGGCCGGCACGCCCGTTCCGTAGCCGCAGCTGCCGTCCGAGTCGCCCGGGACCTTGATCCACAGCTGCAGCTCCGGGCCGCCGCCCGGCTGGGACGTCGCGCCCAGCTTGCGCTTGGGCGGGTTGCACCACTCCGAGTCCGTGCCGTGGCCGGCGCCGTTGCGGCTCGTGTCGACCACGAACGGGGCCGCGTACCCGAGGGCCGAGCCGACCGCTTTGCCGTAGGTGGTCGATTCGGCCGTGGTGGAGAAGTTCGACACGTTGAGCACGAAGCCGTGGATCGACTGGACGCCCACCTGCTTCAACCGGGACGCCATCGTCGTCGCCGGGATCCAGGTCGCGGTGCCGCCGTCCAGGTACGCCCACGTGTTCGGGGCCTTCTGCGCGAGCTGCGTCGCCGCGTACTTCAGCAGGTCGACGCGGTCCGTGCGGGCGGTGCCGGTCAGGCAGTCGAGCTGGGCGAGCGCGTCCGGCTCGAGGACGACGATCGCCGGCTTGCCGCCGATGCCGTCGGCGAACGCCGAGATCCAGTCGCGGTAGGCCTGCGGGCTGCCCGCGCCGCCGGTCGACTCGCCGCCGCAGTCGCGGCCCGGGATGTTGTAGGCGACCAGGACCGGGAGCTTGTCGGCGACGTCGGCGGCGTAGGTGTACTTGTCGACAGCCGTGCGGATGTCGCCACTCCAGTTGCCGAACCAGCGGGCGCCGGGCTTCGTCGCGATCGACGTCCGGATCGGGCCCGCGAGGCTGTCGGACGGGTGGTCGCGGACCCAGACCGCCGGGTTCGAGTCGGGGTCGACGTAGAAGCCGTTCGTCTTCTCGAGCGGGTTGCCGTCCGCGGCGAGGGCCGGGGACGCGGGGGCGAGGCCGGTCAGCGCGAGCGCGGCGGCCACGAGCCAGGTCGAAATGCGCATTCCGCGAGTTTGCCGACCGGGTGTACACGGGCCGTACAAAACAAAAGTGAACCGCCGGCGGCGCGCGTCCGTACTACTGGGTGAGGGGCTGTTTCCGGCTACCCCGAAACCGGTCCTGAGCTGCGGTTTCGCCGCCCTGCGGGTCACCTCGTTCGGCTGCTTGCGGCAGTGTCGCCCCCTCGTTCATGATGGGGTTCCGGGGTCCGCGAAATTCGTTCACGTCGAATAGCCAGGTGTCGGCCATGCTTCGGAAGAACCGTCCGTCCGGAAGTGAACGCCATGCTGCTACCCGTCGCCGAGGCCGCCTGATGGCCGCGGACCTGCCCGGCCTCGCCATCGTCGCCGGCCTGCTGCTCCCGGCGCTGGCCGCCGCGGCCTGGGCGATCGCCCTCGAGCGGCGCACGCGCCGCGGCCCCGACGAGCCGGACGAAGAGCCGGACTGGACGGTGGCCGGCATCCAGGCGCGCCTGCGCTTCGAGCAGTCGGCGCGCCGGGTCGCGGAGGCGGGCACGATCGCGCTGCCGACCCTGCCGATCCCGCGGCAGACGGGCCCCGAGTCCTCGCTGGACGGGCTGCCGTGGCGGACGCCGCGGACCCTCCCGCCCCCGCGCCCGATGGGCCGCGTGCCGGCGCCGCAGCTGGCGTTCGCGGCCCCCGACACCGACCTGATGCGCCGCATCCTGGACGGCCTCCGCAAGATGGACTGACTTCAGGGGCCGGCCGTCAACGCCGCCGGCGACTCCGCCTCCGGGATGAGCAGCCGGGGCGCACCCGTGCCGTCCGCCGGCACCGACCAGACGTCCGCGTGGCCCGGCGCCCGGGGTACGCCGTAGCCGATCGTGTGGTCGTCGAGCCAGGCCGGCTGGTCGTCGACGCTGCGGGTCTCCGCCAGCGGTGTCACCTTCGACGCCGCCAGGTCCAGCACCGAAAGCCGCCAGCCGCGGGCCGGGTCGCCGTCCACCGCGGACTTGAACGCCACCCGCGTGCCGTCCGGGGACAGCGACGGGCACTCGACGTTCTCCCGCAGCGTGCGGATCGTGTGCGCGGCGAAGTCGCCCGCGACGAGGTACCGGTGCCCGGCCGAGGACATGGTCGCGTAGAAGTGGCGGTCGTCGGCGGTGAACGTGACGCCCCAGAAGTTGAGGTCGGCCGCCTGGTACGGCTTGCCGTCGACGGTCACCGCGTAGTCCTCGAGCGTGCCGGCCAGGTCGCCGGTCGCGGTGTCCAGGATGCCGGCGCGGGTGGAGAACATGCCGCCGTTGTAGGAGTCGCCGGTGACGAACACCGTCCACGCGAGCATCCGGCCGCTACCCGACACCCGCGCCCGGTTCGGCAGCCCGACCAGCGGGATCTCCCGCTTCGACGCCAGCCCCGCGTCGAGCACCACCAGCTGGTAGGTGGTCAGGTCGCCGTCCGGGCGCAGGCAGAGCCCGGTGCCGCCGGCGGCGTACACCCGGCTGCACGACAGCGGCGACACGGTCCGCGGTCCGCCCGGGTCGGTGGTCGAGACGGTGGCGACGTGGCCGCGGTCGGCGTCGGCCGTGCTGCGGAACAGCAGCCGCGGGCCGGGGGAGAGGCTGACCGCGCCGGTCGCGGTGCCGGCGTGGCCGCGCGCGCTCGCGAACCCGACGTACGCGACCGCCGCCCCGGCCAGCACGAGCACGCCGGCGACGGCGATCAGGACCCGGACCTTCATGCGGTGGCCTTCCGGGGCGAGAGGACGGCGAACGTCACGCCGATCGCGACCACGGCCCCGCCCGCGGCGACGCCGATCGCGAGCTCGGGACCCCAGAACTGCCAGGCCAGTCCGAAGAGGACGGACGAGGTGAAGTACGCGAGCGCCTGGACGGTCTGCACGAGGGAGATCCCCGTGGTACGCAACGATTCCGGCAGCAGCGGACCGGCCAGCGCCATCAGCACGCCGTCGGTCGCCGCGTAGAAGGCGCCGTACAACGCCAGCGCCGCGGCGATGAGCGGCCACCCGGACACCGGCCCGGCCAGCAGCAGGTAGACGACGGCCAGCGCGCCGTAGCCGCCGAGCACCACGGGCAGCCGCCCGATCCGGTCGGCCAGCGCGCCCAGCGGCGCGGCGAGCAGCAGGTAGCTGAGGTTCGTGCCGACCGCGAGCAGCGGGAACCAGCCGGTGGCGATGTCCTCCTCGTGCTGCAGCAACAGGTAGACGAACCCGTCGCCGACCGTGGCCAGCCCGAGCACGCACGCCGCCACCAGCAGCCGTCGCACGCCGCTGCCGCGCAGCAGCGCCGCCGCCGCGCGCGGGGTGACCGGGTTCGCGGCCGCTTTCGGCGTCCGGTGGTCGCGGACGAACAGCACCAGCAGCAGCACGCCGATCGCGGCGACGCAGAAGCTGACGACGAACACGGCGTCGAAGGCTTCGGGTTCGGCGGCGCCGACCGCGGCGAGCACGGCGAGCGCGACCAGCGGGCCGGCGAACGCGCCCACGCTGTCCATCGCGCGGTGCACGCCGAAGGCCCGGCCGAGCAGGGGTTCGGGCGCGGACAACGTGATCAGCGCGTCGCGCGGGGCCGTCCGCAGCCCCTTGCCGGTGCGGTCGAGCGTGATGACCGCGCCGATCGCGGCCGCCGACGCCCCGGCCGCGAGCAGCCCGAGCTTCGCCACCGCGGACAGCGCGTACCCCGCGCCGGCCACGACCTTGCGCCGCCGGACCCGGTCGGCGACGTAGCCGCCGGCGATCCGCAGCACCGCCGTCGCGCCGGTGTAGAGGCCGTCGAACAGCCCGTACGCGGCGGGGCTCAGGTGCAGGCCGAGCACCAGGTAGACCGGCAGGACCGCGGTGACCATCTCCGAGGAGACGTCGGTGACCAGGCTGACCGCGCCGAGCGCGAAGACGTTCGCGCCGACCGCCGAGAGCTTGCCCTTCGCGGCGTGCTCTCGGCGGCCGATGGTGGAGAGGTACACGCGGGTTACTGCCAGACGTCGAGGATCGGCGACTTGCTCGCGGCGCCGCCGATGCCCGGCAGGCCGTAGGACGCCTCGATCGTGCGCAGCACGGTGTAGTGGTTGATCGATTCGCTGTAGCTGCCGACCTTGACGTGGGCGCCGGTGAAGCTGGTGAAGATCTGGTTGACCGACGTGCCGCTGTCCTCGTCGAAGGTGGTGATCAGCAGGCTGTTGTGGGTCTTGGCCCACTGCGCGTAGGCGTCGAGGTGGTTCTTCAGCCAGGAGTCGCCGGTGCCGACGCTGCAATCGTGCATGTCGTTGCACATGTCGGGCGTGACGAACGAAACGGTCGGCAGCTGGGTGAAGTCGGCGGGGAAGCTCGAGTACCGGACGTTGCTCGCGGCGGGGACGTTCGAGAAGTCGACCCAGCTGTTGTGCTTGCGCCGGTAGGTGCCGCTCGAACAGCCGGTGTAGCCGTCGGACGGCATGGCTTCGGAGTAGCCCTTGAACGACTTGCCCGCGCCGATCAGCTGCTGGCCGAGGTTGGCCTTGGCGCCGAGGTTCGCGGGGCAGCTGTCGTCGGTGACGCCCTGCGTCGCGCCGGAGAAGAGGGCGACGTAGTTGGGCTGGCTCGGGTGGGTGATCGCGAACGAGTTGGTGAACTTCGCGCTCTGCGAGGCGAGGGAATTGAAGTAGGGCGCGCTGGAGCTGCCGTTGATCGAGGAGTACTTCTTGTTCTCGAACATCACCAGGACGATGTGGTCGAACGCGGGCACGGCCGCCGCGGTCGGCTGCACGGCGGGCTCCGCCGTCCGGGTGACGACCGCGGTCGTGACCGCGCCCGCGGTGACCAGAGCGGCGGCGGCGAACACGGCGGCGATCCGCTTGCGGATCATGGGTCCTCCAGCGTGTGGTGGGAGAGGGCGCCTCATGATGCCCATCGCGGAGGGCTGCTGCGTGCCGTGTCGTGGTCCGGTTCGTGAACACCTGGAAACCCTCCGGCGGACAACGGAAAGAGTGGGTTAATGCCTTTCCGGTGTCAACCTCCTTTGGTAGGTGTCCACAATGGCCGGTCAGGGAGTTGACAGGTCGTTCCCAGCTCGCTCAAAGGAACGCGGCCGAGACTCGTTCCCATGGACCCCTCGACCACCGCCAGGACCGCTCACCGGGAACGGGGCCGCCGCAAGGCCGCCCTGGTCACGGCGACGGCCGCCCTGCTGGGCGCGGCCGCCGCCGGCGCGATCGGCTTCGGCCTGTCGACGGCGGACGCGGACACCTCGCAGACGACCACCACGACCGATTCCGGAGACCAGGACCAGCTGCAGGCCCCGGACAACGGCCTGAGCTCCGGTTCGGGCTCCGCGCACACGGGATCGGGGGCGTCGTGACGACCGCGGCGACGGCGTTCCGCGCCCTCGGCACGACGGCGGAGCTGCTGGTCACCGACCCGGCCCGGCTGGGTGCGGCGACCGAGCTCCTGCACGGGGAACTGGCGGCGATCGACCTCGCGTGCAGCCGGTTCCGGCCGGACTCGGAGATCTCGCGGTTGCACGAGGCCGCGGGCCGGCAGGTGCGGGTGAGCCCGCTGCTGGCGGAGGCTCTGGGCGTCGCGCTGAGGGCGGCCCGGGTGAGTGACGGGCTGGTCGACCCCACGGTGGGGGACGCGGTGCGCGAGCTGGGCTACGACCGCGACTTCGCCGAGGTGGCGGGACGCGTCGATGCCGCCGAGGCCGGGCGGGCACCGGGCGAAGAGGACTTGACCGCTTCCGAGCGTGCCGTCGGCGGCTCCGACCTCGCGGCGGCACCCGCCGATTCCGCCCCGCCCACGCCCGCTCCCGGCTGGCACCGCGTGCTCTTCGATCCCGTCCGACGACTCGTCGTCCTGCCCCGCGGTGTCCGCCTCGACCTCGGCGCCACCGCGAAAGCCCTCGCCGCCGACCGGGCCGCGCGGCGGATCCACTCCGTCGTCGGCTGCGGGACGCTCGTCAACCTCGGTGGCGACCTGCGCGCCGCCGGGCGGCCGCCGGCCGGGGGGTGGCAGGTCGCGCTGGCCGACGACCACGCCGGTGCCGTCGCCTCCCCGGACGCCACCGTCGCGCTGCACCGGGACTTCGCCTTGGCCAGCTCGGGGATCACCCGGCGGCGCTGGCGGCTTGGTGGCCGGACGGTGCACCACATCGTCGACCCGCGCACCGGCGACGTCCCGGAACCCCGCTGGCGCACCGCGAGCGTCGCCGCGAAGTCCACTGTGGACGCCAACACGGCGGCCACGGCGGCGATCGTGCTCGGCGCCGCCGCACCGGAGTGGCTGGCCCGGCGGCGGCTGCCCGCGCGGCTCGTCGGCGTCGGCGGCGACGTCGTCACCACGCCCGGGTGGCCGTCGTGAGCACCGCCGTCTGGTACTTCAGCCGCGCGACCGGGCTCGTGTCGCTGGTGCTCTTCACCGGCGTCGTCGTGCTCGGCGCGCTCGGCGCCGGCCGGTTCGCGACGCCCGCGTGGCCGCGGTTCACCGTCGCCGCCGTGCACCGGAACCTCGCGCTGACCAGTCTCGCCTTCCTCGTCGTGCACATCGCGTCGGCGATCCTCGACGGCTACGTCCCGCTGAGCTGGCTCGACGTCGTGCTCCCGTTCGGCGCGGGCTACCAGCCGTTCTGGGTGGGCCTCGGCGCCGTCGCGATCGACCTGCTGCTCGCGATCGTCGTCACCAGCCTGGTCCGGACCCGCCTGCCCGCGCGGGTGTGGCGCGCCGTGCACTGGCTGGCCTACCTGTGCTGGCCGGTCGCGCTGGTGCACGGCATCGGCATGGCCGAGGACGACGCCGCGCGGGGCTGGATCGTCGCGCTCGACGTGCTGTGCGCGCTGGCCGTGCTCGGCGCCGTCGCCTACCGCGCCGGCGTGAAGCACGCCGACACCGAAACCCGCAAGCTCTCGCCGCTGGGAGGCACCCGATGAGCATCCTGCCCCCGCACCGGCTCGACCTGGCCGGTCACCGGCGCCGCAACGGCGTCGTCCCCTGGGTCGCCTACCACGGTGACGACGGCCGCGACCGGCTGGTGGAAGCCGTCGAAGCGGCCGGCCTGCGCGGCCGGGGCGGCGGCGGCTTCCCGACGGCGGTGAAGCTGCGCGCGGCCCGGTCGCGGCGCTCGATCGTCGTCGCGAACGGCTGCGAAGGCGACCCGCTCAGCCGGAAGGACGCCGCGCTGCTGGCGTTGTCACCGCACCTGGTGGTGGACGGCCTGCAGCTCGCCGCGCACGCGATCGGCGCCACCGAGACCGTGCTGTGCGTGCACGCGGGCAGCCCGGTGCTGCCGAGCGTGACCGCGGCGCTGGCCGAGCGCGACGACCGCGTGCCGGTGCGGATCGCGGAGATCCCACGGCGGTACGTCGCCAGCGAGGAGAGCGCGCTGGTCCACTTCCTGACGTCCGGCGACGCGCGGCCGCTGGGCAAGGAGCCGCGGCCCGCCGAACGCGGGGTGCGGGGCCGCCCGACGCTGGTGGACAACGTCGAAACGCTGGCGCAGCTCGCTTCGGTGGTGCTGCTCGGCCCGCACCACTACCGCGCCGCGCGCACGGACCTGGTGACGGTGACCGGCGCGGTCCGCACCCCCGGCGTCGTCGAGCTCCCGGCGGGCCCGTCCCTGACGGCGGTGCTGGCCGCGGCGGGCGGCGAAACCGAGCCGCTGCAGGCGGTCCTCGTCGGCGGCTACGGCGGCACCTGGACGACCGACCTGCGGCTCGGGCTGTCGGGAATCCCGGCGGTGTACGCACTTCCGGCGAGCGCGTGCGGGCTGGAGTACACGGCGAAGGTGCTGGCGTTCCTCGCGGCGGAGTCGGCCCGGCAGTGCGGCCCGTGCATGTTCGGCCTCCCGTCGATCGCGGCGGATTTCGCGGAGCTGGTGCGCGGCGGCCCTGCGGTGCACCGGCTGGCCCACCGCCTCCCGCTGCTGACCGGCCGCGGCGCGTGCGCCCACCCGGATGGCGCGGCCCGCCTGGCGGCGAGCGCGCTGCGCACGTTCGGCGCGGACGTCACCACCCACCAGGCCGGCGGCCGGTGCCGGGTGCTGGAGGGAGTGGCGTGAAGCTCTCGGTGGACCCGATCGCCTGCCGCGGCCACGGGCTGTGCGCGGACCTGCTGCCGGAGCTCGTCCGGCTGGACGAGTGGGGTTACCCGGTAGTGGCGTCGGGGCCGGTTCCGCCGGAGCTGGCGGCCGAGACCCGCCGCGCGGCAAACGCTTGCCCGGCACTGGCGTTGCGGTTGCGGAAGGCGTGATCCGCCGGTTCCGCGCCGGGCGTCGAGGACTTCGACGCGCTCGATCAGCCGAACGGGAACCGGTGACTCAGGCGGACGTCAGCGGCGCCGTCGCCAGCAGGTGGCTCGCCGCCACGCTTGCTCCGTCCGCCCGGACCTCGCCCGCGAACCGGCGCGCCCGGGCCGCCACCTCCGGGCTCAGCGCGACCTCCAGCGCCGCCGTCAACGCGGCCTCGGCCGGCACGCCCGGCTCCGTGGCCGCGCCGATGCCCAGCGTGCCGACGCGGGCGGCGAAGTAGTGCTGGTCGTACATCTGCGGCGCCACCACCTGGGGCGCGCCCGCGCGGGCCGCCGCCGTCGTCGTGCCCGCGCCGCCGTGGTGGACGACCGCCGCCACCCGGCGGAACAACGCCTGTTGGTTCACCTCGCCCACGCCGAAGCAGTCCGAGGCGCCGGGCGCGGCGAGGTCCGCCCAGCCGCGGGCGATGACCGCCCGGCGGCCGTGCGCGCGGGCCGACGCCAGCATCGACTCGGCGAGCTCGCCCGGGGCGCGCATGCTGCCGAACCCGAAGTACACCGGTGGCTCGCCCGCGTCGAGGAACTCCTCGAGCCCGGGTGGCAGCGGGCGCTCGTCCGGCCAGATCCATGCGCCCGTCTGGACGATCCGGGAGTCACCCGGTTCGGGCCACGGCGCCAGCGCCGCGTCGGCCGCCAGCCACGGCCGGTCGGAGAACACGTGCGTCGGCAGGTCGGCGAGGGGCGGCTGGCCGGCCGCCGCGCGGTGCTCGTTGACCCGGGCACCGAAAAATGTGTTCCAGCGGTCCGCGTCTTCGGCCCAAAGGGCGCGGTTTTCCGCCTTTCCGGGCGACCGCCACGGCATCGGCGGCGGCGCGTGCAGATCCGACGGCAGGGTGATCGGGCAAAAACTCGCGTAGACGTAGGCGGCGCCGCGGCGCTCGGCGATCGAGCGGGCGGCGAACTGCAGGGCCCCGGCCGCGACCAGGACGTCACAGCCCTCGGCCGCGGCGCCGATCGTCTCGAACTGGGTCGTCACGGTGTCCTCGGCCGCCCTGCGGATCTGCTCCGGTGTCGGCGGAACCCGGTGCGCCGACGCGGTTCCGCGCAGCAGCGGGCCGATCGGCACGACGTCGAACCCGAGCTCGTCGAGTCCGTCCCGGAAGTCGGGCGGCACGCACAGCCGGACGTCCTGCCCGAGCGCGCTCAGTTCCGAGGCCAGCGCCACCACCGGCTGCACTTCGCCCCGCGAGCCGATCGTGGACAGCAGCACGCGCATGGAAAATCCCCTCATCGGAAAATGGTGAGCCCGGATTGTGGACCCGCACCCGGGGCTTGCCGCAAGCCCCGGTATCCGCTATACATTCGAATGGGGAGAGGGAATCTCGTGTCCTCTTCGACTTCTGATCGTGCTGCTTCCGGTGTGCTCTCCTGGCCCGCTCAGCCTGCGCCCACCCGGGGTCCTGCCGTAACCTTTGATGACCGAACCCGGACCCGGTGAGGAAAAACCCGGTCGGCAGGAGGTCAGGATGACACTTCGCAGCGTGCTCCTCGAAGACGAGGTCATCCTGTCCGTGGACGGGGTCTTCGACGGCGGCTTGGCCCCCAGCTACCACCAGGCGATCGAAGACGCCTTCGCCGAAGCGGTCCGCCGCATCGTCGTGGACCTCACGATGGCCACGGCGGTCGACGGCGGCGGCATCGCGGTGCTGGCCGCGACGGCGGCGGGCTGCACCGCCCGCGAGACGCAGCTGATCATCGCGATGCCGCGGGGCGTCGAGGCCGTCATCACGGATCCGGCCCAGGTCAGGCTGCTCCTGCGCAGCTTCGAACCCTGGCAGGACGCCGGCTAGCGGACCCGCACGGTGAACCGGAAGCGGTGCAGCTCGCTCTCCGGCGCCCACGGCCGCGCGTGCCGCGCCACCAGCGTCGTCTCACCCGGCTCGTCCGCGTGCAGGACGAACCGGTGTTCGCCGGTGCCGCCGGCCCGGTCCGCCACCGGGTGGAGGGTCTCTTCGACCACTCGCAGCGGCGGTTCCGGGCCGTCGAGCACCCACTGGTAGCCGGTGCCCGCGTTCTCGGGCAGGCGCAGCTCCAGCCGTTCGCCGGGCGCGACGTCCGCCGCCGCGCCGTCGGCTTCGAGCGTGATCACCCGCACGGGCTCACCACAGGTAGATCTCGTGGATGAAGCCGTCGGCGGCCTCGGGGTAGGTGACCGAGCCGCTCAGTTTCGCCGACGCGGCGAGCATCAACAGCGTTTCGTGCACGCCGTCGCTGTTCGTCGCGAGGTGCTTCCAGCCGACGCCGTCGACGAACGCGTAGCCGTTGCGGGGGGCGTTGTTCGTCCAGAGGGCGAGCAACTTCTTGTTCGACTGCCACGCCGCGGCCGTGGTGACCGGGGCGGCGGCCCGCGCGGCGCCCGGCGGGCTCAGCACCGGTTCGGCGCTCGGTTCGGCGGCGACGGTGGCCGTCGTCGCCGCGGTCAGCTGGTCGGGGGTGAGCGGCTGGGGCGCGTTGTCCGGGCTGGCGGCCGGGGCCACCGCCACGGGAGTGCTGGACGGACTGGTCGATGTGGCCATCGCGGGCTCCTAGAAGACGTAGGTCTCGATGATCGTGCCGTTGTTGCTGAACGCGTTGACCGGACGGCCACCCTGCTTCGCGGCGATCAGCTCGATCAGCATCGCCTTGTTGACCACTTCGCTGTCGGCGGCCAGGTGCAGCCAGCCCATGTTCTGCAGGTACGCCCAGGTGTTGCGCTCCTGGTCGTTGCTCCAGAGGCCGAGCACCGACGTCGAGCCGGTCCACGAGCGCAGGTTCACCGCGCCGACCTGGTGGACCTGCCAGGTCTCGATGCCGCACTCGCCGTAGGCGATCCGGAAGAAGCCGCCGTCGCCCCAGCTGGTGCTCCAGCTGTTCTTCGCGATCCAGCAGCCCTGGCTGTCGTCGTAGCCGACGAGCGTCACGCAGTGACCGCCGGCGAGCGAGCCGGTGACGTGCCGGTAGACGCCGGTCTTGTAGGAGAAGAAGTCCTGGTACACCAGGAAACACGCGACGAGCGCGCCGCGCGCGGCCAGCTGTTCCTTCATCGCCGCGGGGTTGCCGGTCAACGCCGCGTACGACGGCGTGGTCGCGAGCCGGTTCGGCCAGTCGGCGTTCAGCTTGGCGGCGGAGCGGTTGCGTGGGCTGTACGGGAAGTAGTCCTCGTACGTGATGCCGACGTCGTGGCAGAACTTCAGCGCCCGGTCGGGCATCCAGCCGGTGTCGCAGGTCGCGCCGTCGTTCGCGCCGTGGGTGTAGAACAGGTGCGCTTCGGACAGGTCGAGCTGCAGGCCGGGCTGCCCGCGCGTGAACGCGGCGACGGTTTCGATCGTGGCGGCCGTGCCGAAGGAAACGCAGGAACCGCAGTCACCCTGGTCCTTCACCGGCGTGACGTAGTTGGCGCCACCGGTGTTGCGGCTGTCGAACTGCGCGGCGGCGCCGGCTCCGGAAACGGCGGTGGCGCGGGCGGCTTCACCCTGGGCGAGGGATTTCGCCGTCGATTCGAGGTCGTGCCGCTCGGCTTCCGGGGGCAGCGGGACACCCAGCCGGTGGCGGCGCTGGTCCTCTTCGAGGATGGTCATGGAGTTCTCGCCCATGACCCACGGATGGCCCTGCGCGGCGAGTTCCGTGCGGACCCGGTCGAGTTCGACCGGTGACGCGGGGGTTGCGGGATCGGCCATGATGACTCCCCAATCTTCGACGCCTCACGCGGCGGTGGCCGTGCCCGATCGGTTCTACTCCCGCCGCGGTCGTGGTCACCAGAGCGGTCATCCTTTTGCCGAGGAGCAGTTTTGTGGCGACCGGAAAATTGTGGCTGTCAAGAAATCTCGACGCGGTCGGCGATTTCGGAAACGTCTTCCCGGCCGGACAGTTCTTCGGCGAAGATGGTGTCGATCTTCCGGCTCGCGGTTCGCAGTTTCGCGAAGCCCGCCCCGAGCAGCACGAGCACGACGAGCACCGCCGGCGGCCAGATCGCCCCGGCGGTGATCAGTGCCGAAGCCGCGAAAACCGCCCGGCCGGTGACCCGGTGCCACGCGGGACGGGGCTTGGCGTGCCGTCCGCGCGGGGTGTGGGCAACGGGCCGCGCGAGGGCAGCGTGGACACTCATCCAGACCTCCGGAATTTCATCGAACCGGCCGGGACGGGGATTCCCGGCGGAGGCGCCCGCTCGTTCGGCGCCACCGGATGTGTCGAGGTGGGAGGCGTTCCGGTTACCGGTCGTTATTGTTTCGAGTCCGAATTCGGGAAAGGGAGTCCGCGATTGTTTCGGCGGCTATTCCACACCAGGGCCGTTAGGCCCGGATCGGCGCGCCGGAGGTCCCGCGCTCAGGTGTCGTCGTGCCCGCCGGTGCCCTTCCCCTTGCCACGGGTTTCCCCCTTGCCGATCTTGCCCGGCTTGGTGGTGGGCGGCGCGGAGCGGGTGGGAGTCGGGTGGGTGACGGCGGCGGGTTCGAGCGAGGGAGGGGTGACCGACGGCCGCGGTTGCTGCTGCGGATCGGGAGTACCCCGGTCGGCGAGCGGCCCGGACGTGGCGGAGGTGGCGGAGGGCGCGGTGGCCACCGGCGCGGGCGGTTGCGCCGGGGTGGTGGTCCCGGTGTCCCGCAGGGTGAGGAGGCCACCGAGGACGGCGGCGACGGCCACGGTGGCAAGCGCCCCGGCGACGGCCATCCGGCGGCGTCGCGCGGGCCGCGGGTCGGCGCTGGGGGAGGTGAGGAGAGCGGTGTCGGGGTACGCGGCGGCAGGGGAGCCGGGCTCGGCGGCGGCAGGTGCGTCGTTTGGGTGGCGGTTGCCGATGTGGTGGTCGAACTCGGCGGCAGGGGTCGCATCGCTCCGGTAGTGGGCGGCTTGGGCGGCGTGGTGGCCGGGCTCGGCGGCAGGTGTTGCACCGCTCCGGTGGTGGCCGGCTTGGGCGGCGGTGCCGGCGGCGTGGTGGCCGGGCTCGGCGGCTTGGGCCGCGTCGGCGCCTGGGGCACGGTGGTGCGGCTCGGCAGCGGGGACCGCGTCACTCGGGTGCTGACCGCTCCGGGCCGCCTCGGCGGCTGGGGCCGCGCCGGCGGCCGGGGCCCAGTGGTGCGGCTCGGCGGCGGGGATCTCGCCGCTCGGGTGGTGGCTGGATCGGGGGGCTTCGGCGGTGGTGCCTTCGGTGCGGTGGCGAAGCTCGGCCGAGGCCGTTCCCTGGTCGCCTCGGGCGGAGCCGGGAATCGATGCCGCCGCGAGGTCGGTGGCCGCGCCTGCCGCGAGCTCCGCCGTCGTCACCACCTTCAGCCGGCGGCGCCACAGCGGCCGCCGGACGAACGGGGTCACCGGAGCCGGTGAGCGCAGCAACTCGCGCACTTCCTCTGCCGTGGGCCGGTCGCGTGGCTCGCGGCGGGTCATCCGGCGCAACGTGTGCGCCAGGGAGGCCGGTACGTCCGCCGGGATCCGCGGTGGCCGGCTGAGGCGGGCCATCGCCGCCTCCACCATCGTGCCCGCGTACTCGCGCTCGCCCGTCAGGCACTCCAGCAGGATCAGGCCCAGCGCGTACACGTCCGCCGGTGGCCCGGCCGGCTCGCCGCTGACCTGCTCCGGAGCCAGGTACGCCGCCGTGCCCGGGACCACGCCCGTGCCCGTGATGTGCGTCGTGTCCAGGGCGTGCGCGATGCCGAAGTCGCCGATCAGCGGACCGGCCGCGGAGAGGAACACATTGGCCGGCTTCAGATCGCGGTGGACGACGCGGCGGGCGTGGACGTGGGCCAGCGCTTCCACCAGCCCGTCCGCCAGCTCCGTGACCTCGGCCGCCGGCATCGGGCCGCTGAGCAGGCGCTCCGCCAGGTTTTCGCCCTCGACCAGCTGCATCACCAGGAACGTGCGGCCGTTGTCGTTGCCGCTGTCGAGCAGCGCCACCACGCCCGGGTGGCTGATGCTGGCCTGGATGGTCGTCTCGCGCAGCCGGCGCCGCTGGTCCACCGGCATCGCGTCGCGGTCGTAGATCTTGACGGCGACCTCGCGCTCCAGCCGGAGGTCATAAGCGCGGTAGACGCGGGCCGTGCCGCCGCTGCCGATCAGCCTGCCGACCTCGTAGCGGCCGGCAAGCAGGGTCGGTGGCCGCTCGTCGTCCGGCTCCCGGCGCGGCCCGGTCGTGAACTCACCCAGTACGTAGCGAGCACACGTGACGTCGTCCGAGGGGCCCGCCGTAGGGCTCCCCGCTCTCCCGGCTTCGTCGGCCACGGGCGCCAGGTACCCGGAACTCGTGCGCGGCAAACGTCGGAAGATCACCGAAAACGGGCGTTCACCGGCCCGCGAACGCGTCCACCCCGGTGAGCTGCGCGGACAGCGTCCACAAGCGAGCGGCCTGTGCGCGGTCCACAGCGTACGGACGGACGCCGGCGGCGCCGGCCTCCCCGGTGTCCTCCGGGAGCAGCTCGGCGACGTCGCAGTCCTCGAGGTACAGCCCGCCGAGCCCGGCCAGCTGCGGTGACGTCGCGGCCCACACCGTCGTCGCCGCCCCCTGCTCCGGCGTCTTGAACGCCATCAGGGTGTTCCCGGCCTCGTCGATCCAGCCGCGCTCGACCATCTCCGCCCGCGGCAGGTGCCGCTGCAGCGGCGTCATGATGCCGCCCGGGTGCAGCGCGAACGCGTGGACGCCCTTCGCGGCGCCCAGCTCGTCGAGCCGGACGGCGAACAGCACGTTGGCCGTCTTGGCCTGCCCGTAGGCCGCCCACTTGTCGTAGCCGCGCTCGAACTGGACGTCGTCCCAGCGGATCGGCGAGTTGTGGTGACCGCGCGAGGACAGCGAGATCACCCGCGCGCCGTCGGCGATCGCCGGCCACAGCCGGTTGACCAGCGCGAAGTGGCCGAGGTGGTTGGTCGCGAACTGGGCCTCCCAGCCCGGGCCGACGCGGGTTTCGGGGCAGGCCATGACGCCCGCGTTGCCGATGAAGAGGTCGATCCGCCGCCCGGTGGCGAGGAACCGCTCGGCGAAGCCGCGGACGCTGTCGAGGTCGCCCAGGTCCAGTTCGTCGACCTCCGCCAGGCCGTCCAGCGCCGCTTCGGCGGCCGCGCGGCGGCGGGCCGGGACGACGACGTGCGCGCCGGCGCCGGTCAGCGCGCGGGTGGTTTCGAGGCCGATCCCGGAGTAACCGCCGGTGACGACGGCGAGCTTCCCGGTGAGGTCGATGCCCGCGACGGCTTCGGCCGCGGTGGTGCCGGCGCCGAAGCCCGAGCCGATCTTGTGCTGTGCGGTGCTCATGCACCCGACGGTAAAACCTGGAGTGCGCTCCAGCGCAAATCGCGGCCGGGGCCGAAACAGGGGACAATCGGGGACGAGAGGCGCAGCCGACCTAGGAAGGCTCTGATGGCCGACTACTACGGGAACCAGCCCCAGGACGTCCGCCCGGGGATCGACGCGCGCCGGCTGTGGGCGGGCGGCGTAGCGACGGCGGTGGTCGCGGCCCTGCTCGCCGTCGTCGGGCTGCTGATCGCGCGCGGCATCTTCGAGGTCGAAGTGCTCGCCCCAAAAGGCGAGGGCGTCTGGGGCAACGCGAGCACCACGACGTACGCGCTGGTCGCCGCCGCGGTGGCCCTGCTCGCCACCGGGCTGATGCACCTGCTGAGCGTGGCGACGCCGGCGCCGTCCCAGTTCTTCGGCTGGATCATGGTGCTGGTCACACTCATCGCCGTGGTGCTGCCGCTGACCCTCACGGTGGCGCCGAGCGCGAAGATCGCGACGGCCGTGATCAACCTGGTGCTCGGCCTGGCCATCGCGATGGTGGTCAACAGCATGGCGGCCAGCGCCCGGACCCTGCACCGGCGCCGCCGCCAGCAGAAGACGGCCCCACCGCCGCCTCCGACGCAGCAGCAGTGGACCCAGCAGGACCCGCCGACCCGGTACTACGACCGGTGATGGACATCCAGGAGACGAACCGCCGCGTGATCCGGCAGTTCCGCGCGGGCGGCGAGGTCGAGGGCATGCACCGCGAGCGCCTGGTGCTCCTGACGACGACGGGCCGCCGCACGGGCGAGCCCCGCACGGTCCCGATGATGGTCCACCACGACGGCGAGCGGTTGCTGGTGGTGGCGTCCAACATCGGCGCGCCGAAGCACCCGGACTGGTACCTGAACCTGGCGGACGACCCGCGGGTGAAGGTGGAGGTGAACGGCCGGGAGTTCGAAGGAGAGGCCCTGCCGCTGCTGGGCGCGGACTACGTGCGGGCGTGGACGGAGCTGGAGCAGCACTACCCGTTCCTGGCGGAGCACCGGGAAAAGGCCCGGCAGGCACGCCGGGTCATCCCCATCGTGGAGCTGTCCGAAGAGGACTGACACTGGTCGATCCGGTGGTCCGCGTTCGGACCCCGGACGTATCACCTTCGAGCGAAGGAGCGACTAGGCCGGTGTGACCGAGGATGTCTCACGTGGGCTGGCTGACCTGAACGACCTCGAACGCGCGCTCGTGGACGCGGCGCGTACCGGTACGTCGTTGACGTGCGGCGCTGCCGATTCCGGCGAGCCGGGCGAGACCGGTGATCCGAGCCGGTCGATTCGCGCGCAGTTGCTGCGAGAGCTGGTGCTCGGCCGGCACGGCCCAGTGGATCCTCGGGGCATCCGCCTCACGGGCGCCCGGATCACCGGGGTGGTCGACCTCGACAACGTGGCTGCCTGCGCGGGGATGAAGCTGGCCGGGTGCTCGTTCGAGGAACGAGTCACCGCCTGGAACGCGCGGCTGCCGTGGCTGGACTTGACGTCCTCGTGGCTTCCGGGGTTCCGCGGGAATTTGATCGATGTCGAAGCGGGGCTTTGGCTCACCGGCACCGTCATCGTCGGTTCCGGGAGCGGAGGCGCTGTCGGCCTTCACAGTGCTCGTGTCAGGGGATCCCTCGATCTCAGCTACGCCCAGGTCGTCAACGACAGCGGGCCTGCTGTCCGGGCCATCGGACTCGAAGTGACCGGTAGCGTGTTCATGTCCGGTGCCGAGTTAACCGGAACTGGAAGCCCGGGCGCCGTACAGTTGTTCGGCGCTCACATCGGTGGCAACCTCGTGATGAGATCGGCGAAGATCACCAATCGCAGCGGCAAGGCCTTCGTGGCCGGTCAACTCAGGGTCGAGGGAAACCTGAACTGCGAAGGAGTCGAAGCCTCCGGTGACGACTTCGGTGGTGCGGTCTCCCTGCTCGGTGCCCACATCGGCGGCGACGCGTACTTCCGGAACACCGAAATCACCAATCGGGCGGGGCTGGCTCTGGATCTCGAGCACGCGCACGTGGTGGGGAAGGTCTTCCTCCTCCGCTCCACCTTGTGCTCGGAACCCGACGGTGCTGGGCGTTGTGAAGATCCGACGTTGGTCGATCTGAACGGATTCGAGTACGGCGCACTGGAGTCATCGCCTGGACAACCCGTCTCGTGGCAGGACTGGCTGCACATCATCCGCCACCACACGAAGTACTACCGGCCCGCGCCGTACCAGGCGCTGGCGAGCGCCGAACGCGGCGCGGGGCACGACGGCAACGTCAGACGGATCCTCATCGCCCAGCAGAAAGACCTCCACCAGCGTGCGCCGGATTCTTTGGGGAACCGGTCGACCCGGTGGTTCCACTGGCTTTGGGGAGCTCTGGCGGGCTACGGCTACCTCGCGCGGCGAACCGCGGTGGCGCTGTTCCTCGCGCTGATCACGGCAGGCGGCCTCGGTGCGTGGGCCGGGCAAGTCGCCGAGGGCGGACATCACGTCGGAGAACGCGTGAGCTCTTTCGGTTCACCGGTCGGACTGCCGTGCACCACGGTGGAACTCGTCGGGCTCGGTCTCGATCGCGGGCTCCCGCTTGCTCCGACCGGTGTCCGCGCCCGTTGTGACCTCAATCCGGACACGAACGGGGCGGCCGCTTTCACCGTCGCGATCTGGCTCCTGCAAGCCGCGATCTGGGGGCTGGCGACCCTCGCTCTCGCCGGTTACACGGGATTGATCAGGAAACCCACGTGAGCTCCCTGATCAATCCCGTGGAGTTCGTGTCCTACTTGCTCGCCACCCGGCGGTACCGGGCCGTGGCCAGTGGGGCGAAGACCGCGATGATCGCCACGCAGCACACGATCGAATACAACGCCGCGTGCTCGGCCGGCCAGCCCGTCGGTGCCGGGCCGAACCGGTTGCCGAACAGGTCCCTCGTCGCGTTGATCACCGCCGTGAACGGGTTCCAGTCCGCGATCGCCTTCAGGAAGCCGGGGAGGGTCTGCGTCGGGACGAACGCCGAGGAGATGAAGCTCAGCGGGAACATCCAGATCAGGCCGGCGCTCTGCGCGACCTCGACGCTGCGGGCCGCGAGGCCGATCAGCGCGCCGACCCACGACAGGGCCCAGGCGAACATCAGCATCACCAGGTAGCCGAGCAGCGCGTCCCAGAAGCTGCCGCGGATGCGCCAGCCGACGATCAGCCCGCACAGCGACATCACGACCAGCGCCACCACGCTGACCACCAGGTCCGACGTCGTGCGGCCGAGGATCACCGCGATGCGGGACATCGGCAGCGAGCGGAACCGGTCGATGATGCCCTTCTGCAGGTCGTTGGCGAAGCCGATGACGGTGAACGCCGAGTTGAACGCCACCGTCTGGGCGAAGATCCCCGCGATGAGGAACTCGCGGTACGCCGCGCCGCCCGCCTCGCCGCCGATGGCGTTGCCGAAGACGTAGGCGAACAGCAGGACGAACATGATCGGCTGCAGGGTCGCGGCCATCAGCCAGTCCGGGTTGCGGCGGACGTTCACCAGGTTGCGCCAGGTGATGATGCCGCCGTCGGAGATGCCCTTCGCGAGCGCGTTCACTTCGCGGCCTCCTCGGTGGGCTCGGCGCCGTGGCCGGTCAGGGACAGGAAGACGTCGTCGAGCGTCGGCCGGTGCAGGGCGACGTCCTGGACGGCGATGCCCTGCGCGTCGAGCCGCCGCAGGGCCTCGATGAGGGCCTTGGGCCCGGTGTCGACGAAGATCTCCGCGCGCCGCGTGTGGTCGTCGCCCGTCGGGTCGCCGGTGCCCACCTCACGCAGCACCTCGAGGGTGGCGGGCAGGTCGGCCGGGGAGGCGACGACCAGTTCGAGCCGCTCGCCGCCGATCTGGGCCTTGAGCTCGTCGGCCGTGCCGCGCGCGATCACCCGGCCGTGGTCGATCACCACGATCGAGTCGGCCAGCTGGTCGGCTTCTTCGAGGTACTGGGTGGTCAGCAGCACGGTCGTGCCGTCGGCGACCAGTTCCTTGATGACGCCCCAGGTGTCGAGGCGCCCGCCCGGGTCGAGGCCGGTGGTCGGCTCGTCGAGGACGACGACGGTCGGCTCCGCGACCAGCGCGCCGGCCAGGTCGAGCCGCCGCCGCATGCCGCCGGAGTAGCCCTTCGCCGGCCGGTCGGCGGCCTCTTCCAGCGCGAACCGCGCGAGCAGCTCACGGGCGCGCGACCGGGCCGCCGCCTTCCGCCTGCCGTAGAGCCGCCCGACCATGTAGAGGTTCTCGAAACCGGTGAGGTTCTCGTCGACGGCCGCGTACTGCCCGGACAGCCCGATCCGCCGCCGGACTTCGTCGGGCTGGGCCAGGACGTCGTACCCGGCCACGTGCGCCTCGCCGGAGTCCGGTCGCAGCAACGTGGTCAGGATGCGGACGGTGGTGGTCTTCCCGGCCCCGTTCGGGCCGAGCAGGCCGAGCACGCGCCCGGCCGGGATGTCGAGATCGACGCCGTCGAGCGCGCGCGTCGAACCGTAGGTCTTCACCAGCCCGCGTACCTGGACGGCGATGTCCGGTTCCGGCTGTGGCATGTCGGCTCCTCTTCCGGTGACACCGACAAGCTAAGCCACGCTGTCCGCTTTGTCCTCCGGGTTTCTCCCGGAGAAGAATCAATTCGCGGAAAGCGCCACGGCGAACTCCGGCGGCGTCCGCAACGATTGGAACACCACGCAGTAGCGCTCGGTCAGCTTTTTGAGCGTGGCGAGCTCGGTTTCGGAAGCGTCGGTGTCCAGGTCGAAGGACAGCCGGATCGCGCGGAAGCCCACCGGCGCGTCCTTCGCGACGGCCAGCGTGCCGCGGAAGTCGAGGTCGCCCTCGGCGCGCACGCGCCCGCCGCGAACCTCGAGGCCCAGCGACGTCGCCACCGCGCGCAGCGTCACCCCCGCGCACGCGACGAGCGCTTCGAGCAGCATGTCGCCCGAACAGGCGAGGGTGCCGTCGCCGCCGGTCGCCGGGTGCAGGCCCGCCTCGACGACCGCGCGGCCGGTCTCGACCTTGCAGGAGATGCCGAGGCCGTCCAGTTCGGCGTCGGCGTGCAGGGTGACGACGGCGCTCTCCGGGCTTTCGCGGTACTTGTCCTTCAGCGGGGCCTGGGTCGCGCGCAGTTCTTCGGTGTCCATGGGGCGATTCTGCCCCGGAAAACGGAGAAGCGGGGAGACCGGGACGACCCGGTCTCCCCGCTTCAACGGTTCAGCTTCAGCTCAGGGTCACGGCCACGTCGTCGATGACGAACGAGGTCTGCAGCGAGCTGTCTTCGGTGCCGGTGAACTTCAGCGCGAGGGTGCCGCCGGCGGCCGACGAAACGTCGACCGTCTTGAGCACGTACCCGGACGCCTTGTTCAGGTTGGAGTAGCTGCCCAGCGTCGTGCTGCCGTTGGCGACGGTCAGCTTGTCGTAGGCGGTGGTGGTGGTCGTCTCCGCGGAGTCGATGTGCAGGTAGAACGTCAGGCTGGCGTGGCAGCCTGCCGGAATGCTCACCGACTGCGCGAGCGAGTCGGTGTGCGTCGTGCCGTACCCGTTGAGCCACGCGTTGTAGGTGCCGCCGTGCGTCGGCTGGTCGGAACCGTTCTGCCCGATCACGCCGCTGCTGGCGGTCCAGCTCGCGCTACCCGACTCGAACCCGCCGTTGGCCAGCTTCTGGCCGGAGCAGCCGCCGGTGGTGCCGACGGTCCACGTGAACGACGCCGTGCCGGTCTTGTTGGCCGCGTCCTTCGCCGTCACGGTGACGTTCGAGGTGCCCGCGGTGGTCGCGGTGCCCGAGATCGTGCCGGTGGAGGCGTTGATCGCCAGGCCGGCCGGGAGACCGGTGGCCGACCAGGTGTACGGCGAGGTGCCACCGCTGGCCGACAGCGGCAGGTTCACCGAACCGCCGGTCGTGGTGGACTGGTTGCCCGGGTTGGAAACCGTGACGGTGCCGGTCGCCGAGCACGTCGGGTCGCCCGACTGCGCCGGGACGGAGATGGCGTCCCACGCCGCCTTGACGGTGTTGAACTCGGTGCAGCTGCCCGGGAAGAGGTTCTTCGCCGCGGTCAGCGTCCAGGTGCGGTACTTCAGGTACGAGCTGCTGCTGGTCTTGAGCAGCATCGCGTTGTAGAAGATCTTCACCGCGGTCTGCACACCGAGACCGGTGACCGTGGAGCTGTTGCACGTCGAGCTGGTCGGCTGCCCGTTGGTCGGGTTGGTGCCTTCGGCCAGCAGGTAGAACCAGTGGTTGCCGGGGCCGGCGGCCGCGTGCACCTCACCGTTGGGGACGGAGCTGTCGTAGCAGTTCTTGTCGCCCAGCGCCGACGGGTTGTACATGTTGCGGATCGGGCCGGAGCCGACCAGGTTGACCTGCTCGCCGACGAGGAAGTCCGGCACGTCGTAGGGCGAGGGCTCGTTCGCGAACCACTCGGTGGAGGCGCCGAAGACGTCCGCGACGAACTCCTGGGTGCCCGCACCGGAGATGCCGCCCGGGGTGTGGTCGTCGATGCCGTGGCCGTGCTCGTGCGCGACGACGTCGATCGAACCGATCCAGCCACCGGCGGTGTTCTTGCCGATCTGGACCTGGGTGCCGTCGTAGTAGGCGTTCTGGTCGTTGAGGCCGACGCGGATCGGCCAGCCGCCGCCGCTGCCGTCGAAGCTGTTGCGGCCCAGCCACTGCGAGAGCATCTTGTTCTCGGTCTGCGCGGCGAACAGCGCGTCGACGCAGCCGGTTTCGCGGTTGCTGGCGGTGCCGTTGCCCCAGAGGTCGTCCGGTCCGCTGAACGTGGTGTTGTTGGCCGCGTCCTGGCAGGACGTGTTGGTGATCGTCGGGTCCTTCAGCGAGTACGTGCTGCCCGAGTGGGTGGTGTCGAGGTGCACCGGGTTCGGGCCGTTCCAGGCGCTGGTGCCGTCACCGTTGAGGACGTGCTCCTGGGTCTTGAGCACCTTGCCCGTGGCGGCGTCGACGATGACGTCGAGGCGGCTCGGGCCGTCGGCGTCGCGGCCGACGACGGTGCTCTTCCACGCCAGCGTCGGCGTGCCGAGCGCGTAGACGACCTGCTGGGCCGGGCTCACGCTGTCCACGGCGGACAGCTGCTGCCGGGCGGTCACCTCGGCCGCGGCCTTGGAGACCTTGGCGGTGGTGGTGGCGAGGTTGATGGTCTGGTCCTGCGCGACGGAGGTGCCCAGCACCTGGCCCGTCGAGTCGGTCGCGACGACGAAGTCGCCGCCGACGACCGGGAGGCCCTTGTAGCTGCGCTCGTAGGGGACGTACTTGAGCCCGTTGGTCGAGGAAATCGCTTTCTGGGCGAGGAAAACGTCGTCCGCGCTGGCGTGCAGCGCGGCCGGCTTGCTGGCGACCAGGCCGGCCGCCGCGTTGACGGCCAGGGTCTGGGCGTCCGCGGTGGCGTTCGGGGTGGCGGGCTGGGCCTGGGCTGCGGTGGTCGTGCACATAGCGGCTATCAGCGCGCCGCTCGCGGCCAAGACGATGGGACGTCTCAGGTGCATCGAAGGATCTCCTCCGGGCAGGGCGAACCGGCCCGGTGCAGGCCGGGCCGAGAACGGGGGACGGGAAAACGTTGCTACTTGGCGGAAATCAGGATCCGGCGCCGAAGGCTCGTGAACAAGCGACTAACGTACGGTCTTATCTACCGGACGCAATACTTCCCAAAAAGGACATTTCGCGCCTTTGAGGGCGAAATTGTTTACCGTCCACACAGGACCGATCGGGGATCACCGCCGTTCGGGTGATCTTTTCCGCGTCCGAACGGCGAAAGGCCCCCACGCCGTGATCGGCGTGGGGGCCTTTCGGTGCTGCTGACGGTCAGGCGGTCTTCTCGCGCTTCGGGAGCTTCCAGCCCGGGCGCACGAAGTGGCAGGTGTACCCGTTCGGAATGCGCTGCAGGTAGTCCTGGTGCTCGGGCTCGGCCTCCCAGAAGTCGCCGGCCGGGCTGACTTCGGTGACGACCTTGCCGGGCCACAGCCCCGACGCCTCAACGTCGGCGATGGTGTCCGCGGCGACCCGCTTCTGCTCGTCGTTCTCGAAGAAGATCGCCGAGCGGTAGCTCACGCCGATGTCGTTGCCCTGGCGGTTCTTCGTCGTCGGGTCGTGCACCTGGAAGAAGAACTCGAGCAGGTCGCGGAACGTGGTCCGCGCGGGGTCGTAGACCACCTCGATGGCCTCGGCGTGCGTGCCGTGGTTGCGGTAGGTGGCGTTCGGGACGTCGCCGCCGCTGTAACCGACCCGGGTCGAGATCACCCCGGGCTGACGGCGGAACAGCTCCTGCATGCCCCAGAAGCAGCCGCCGGCCAGGACGGCCCTTTCGGTTGACGTGGTCACGGCGTCACTCCTTTTCCTCGTGTGGTGCTGCCACCTGTACAACTTCGGTGGTCAGCCGATGATTCCACGCGGGGGTTACGGAAGCCTGACGTCAGCCGGCCTGCAGCTTCGCGATGGTGAGCACGTCGCCGCCGATGCCCCAGCCGCCGTCGGCGACCTCCTCGACCAGCACCATCGTGTTCGCGCGGGCCCGGTCGCCGTAGATCTCGGCGTACAGGTCGGTGGTGCGGGTGACGAGCTGCTCCTTCTGCTCGGCGGTCAGGGTGCCGGCGGGGACCTTGAAGTTGGCGAACGGCATGGTGGTGCCTCCGGTATCGTCGGTTACGTGCTTTCGTAAGCAACGCTAACACCGAATTCGGAACGGCGCTACCGAAATATTGATGACAGTGATAGTGCCTGGTAGCGTGGGGTTTCGTGGACCAGAGAACGCGCATCCTGACGGCGGCGGCCGACCTGCTCTCGCGATCGGCGGACGTCTCGACGCGGGCCGTCTGCGAAGCCGCCGGGGTCGGCGCACCGGCGTTGTACCGGCAGTTCGGCGACAAGGACGGGCTGCTCGCCGCCGTCGTCGACCACGGGTTCGAGCAGTACCTCGCCGGCAAGCGCGCGGCGGCACCGTCACCGGACCCGGTGCGCGACCTGCGGGACGGGTGGGACAACCACGTCGCCTTCGCCGTGGGGCACCCGCACCACTACCGCCTGATGTACGCGGGCCTTTCGACGCCGCCCGGCGCGGCCGCCGAGGCCCACGAACTGCTGCTCGCGGTGCTGGAGCGCTGCGCGGCCGCCGGGCGCCTGAAGGTGCCGCCGCCGCTCGCCGCGCAGATGGTGATGGCGGCCAACGCGGGGGTGGCGCTGTCGATGATCACCCGGCCGTCGCTCTACCCGGACCTGGCGTTCTCCGTCCGCGTCCGGGAGAGCGTCCTGGCCGGCATCCTCGCCGAAGAGCGGCCGGAGCCGTCCGCGGACGTGGCCGCCGCGGCGACGACGCTCGGCGCCCTGCTGGGCGACGCGGCCCCGACGGGACTGAGCGCGAGCGAGGCGTCGCTGCTGCGCGAGTGGCTGGTGCGGCTGACTCTCCACAGTGGACATTAGCCCGGACGGTCGTGCCGGGGTTCGGCCGTCCGCCAAGGGAAAACCGATGCGGGAACAGTATCCCGCTTCGGCGCGCTGCGGTCCGGCCGCGGTGGGACCATGGTCCGGGGCCGTCCTCCGACACGGCCCCGAGGAGGCGCGCGATGCGCGACCAAGACGGGATCGCCACCGAACGGACCAGCGGCGTACTGGTCGTCGAAGTGCGAGGCCGGCTCGACATCGACACGGTCACCCAGTGGACGGCGGTGATCGAGGCCACCCTCTGCGAACTGCCGGGACCGCACCGGCTGGTGATCGACCTCGGGCAGCTGGAATTCCTTTCGGCACGCGGGATCCGCGGTCTGCAGCGGGCGTTCGAGCTGTGCCGCGAGCGGGGGATTTCCGGCTGCCTGATCGCGAACCCGGGCAGCGCGGTGGAGAAGGTGATCCGGCTGACGGGCCTGGCGGGACGGGTACCGGTGTTTTCCCACCGGCTGGCGGCGATCGCGGCCTACCAGCCGACGGAGATGCGCTGGCTGCTCGCCTGACGGGATCGGGGTGGCGGCTTCCGCGCCGGCTCGCGCACCCACGGGGCGCGTCGGTGATCGGCACGTAAGCGACGTCCGGCCGCGGGTGGTACCGCCGGATGTGCGCCCCCACCGGCAGCGCGCCCTCCCCGGCGCCGGCCGTCAGCAGCTCCCGCAGGCCCGCCCAGGGCTCGACCGCACCGCAGCACCTCAACGCGCGCGAGGTTCGCGGTCACCACCGACTCGCGTCGCACGAAACGGGTGGGCCGCCGCGACCGTCAAGAAGCGCGGCTCCCGCACCAGCACCGGGCCGGTGACCAGGTCCGGTGCCTCGAGCGACCGCCCGGCCGGCACAACGTCCACCTCACCCTCGCGCAGCAAGGGCAGGACCTGGCGGGCCGCACCTCGCGGAACTCGACCCGGCAGCCCGGCTCCCGCTGCCGGAAGCGCTCGGCCACACCGGCCAGGAGCTGCCCGCCCGCCGCGTCGCCGAACGCGACTCGCAGCGTGCCGCTGACCCCGCGGACTCGATCGCCTGCTCCAGCGCAGTGCCGACCCCTCGCCGGAGGTCGCCGACGAGGCCACCGCGGTCAGCTCCACGCGGCGGCTGGTCCGGGTGAACAGCGGCACGCCGATCCGCCGTTCGAGCTTCCGGATCGGCTGGCTGACCTGCGCGGTCGAGAGGTGCAGCCACTCCGCCGTGCGGCCGAAGTGCAGCTCCTCGGTGCTCCACCGCCTCGGCCAGGGTCAAACCGCTACGACACCGAGCTGGTCCGCTGAGCGCTACTCGCCGCGCATCGACCGGCGGATCGCGGCCAGCCTGTCCTTCGCCGCCTGGTCGCGGTCGGCGATCTGCTTGTCGAGGGTTTCGGCCGTGGTGTCGGTGCCGAGGCCGGCGACCTCGGCGGCCCCGACCGACGTCGTGTACCGGTTCTCGATCTTGTCACGCACGAAGTCGAAGCTGGGCACGCCGCCCAGGCTGTAGTCCGGCTCCGGCAGCGGCGACGAGGGCACCGCGATCGCCGCGGTGGGGGTCTCGTCGACGATCTCGCCGTCCAGGACGTTCGGGTCGTCGTCGGGTTTGGTCATCTGCCCAATCTAGCGTCCGAGTGGGCACTCCCGCCGGTACCGCAGTGGGTAATTCGGCCGTTGGGCGGTGCCACGCGGTGCGGAATTCTCGAACCCGCACAGCCGTGTCCGGAAGGAGCAGACCATGAGTGCCGGGGCCTACCGCGCCGAAACCACGGAAATGGGGACGGTCGCCAAAGCGGTCGAAGAAGTCGGGTCGTCCTTCCATTCGGTGACCCGTGACCTGGAGAGCCTGGTGCTCGACGCGTTGTCGTTCGCCGGGATCGGGAGCGGGGTGGCCGCCGCGAACTCGGCGCTGCACTCCTCGCTGGGGAGCGCGCTGCAGAAGTTCCTGAGCCTGATCACGAACGTCAACCAGAACGTCCAGACGGCCGCGAACGGCTACAACGCGGCCGACTCCGACGTCGCGCAGGCCTACGGCGGCGGCCAGGCCCAAGCCGGCGGCGGGGGAGCGGCGGCCGCGGCGGCGCCGCAGCAGCTGGACCCGCGCGTGGTCGATTCGATCATGCGCTCGGAAGGCGCGACCGGCGAGCAGGGCGGCGTGCCGGAGGCGTACGGCTTCCGGCAGAACATGCACAACGGGTACGACCGGATCATCGCCGCGCGCGAGCAGTACGGCATCGGCAGCGCCGAGGAACGCGCCGTCGTCTCGGACCTGATGACGGCGAACGCGCGCACCGCGGGCGCGCTCAACTTCACCGATCCGGGCACGCAGGCCGCGATCATGTCCGGGGCGCACATGCGCGGCGCCGGCGGGGTGCGCGCGATCCTCAACCACATGGGCGGCGACGACATCGTGCGCAGCTCGCGGACCCTGAGCGACACGACGATCCAGCACGTCCAGGGCCTCACGCCGGAACAGTTCCAGCAGGAGTTCCGCGACGCCCGCGTCGAGTACGACCGCCAGATCTACGGTGACACCACCACCCGCCAGGGCGGGCACACGCAGAACTGGTGGGACCGCTACGGAAACGGCCTGACCCAGCGGTACGACCGCGAGCAGGCCGAATTCCTCGGGCTTTCCCAGCCGCGGAACTGAGTGGTTCGAAGATCGAAAAACGGGGCACCTTACCTCCTGTAGCCGAACGACGACGGGAGGCACGCGATGAACCGGAGGATGATCGCACTACTGGGCGGGGTCGCCGCGATGGCGGGGACCGTGGCGTTCGCGGGAACGGCCGAAGCGGCGTCGACGCCGTGCAGTGCCGAAGCGAAGGCCTGCGTCCAGCGCAGTTCGAACACGGCGTGGCTGACGGACGGCGCCGGGAACGTCACCTACGGCGGCGTCCCGATCACCGTCGGGTTGCCGAAGTACCCGACCCCGCTCGGGAAGTTCCACGTGCAGTACAAGGACATCGACCACTACAGCAAGCAGTACAACGGCCCGATGCCCTATTCGGTGTTCTTCACCACCACCGGGGTCGCTTTCCACCAGGGCAGCCTGAAGGCGAAGTCCCACGGGTGCGTGCACCTTTCGCACGCGGCCGCGGTGACGTTCTACAACTCCTTGCACCCGGGTGACGTCGTCGAGGTCGTGCCCTGATCCGTCCTTTTCGGACGGTCGAGCAGGGCGGCGGCGACGGCGCCGAACACCAGGTGGTCGGCCAGCTGCGGCGCGCGGGGAAGCATCCGCACGGCGGGGTAGGCCCGAGCGGCGAGGCCGAGGTCCAGTGCGGCGATCGCCAGCCCGGCCACCGCGCCGCGGGTGACGCCGCGGCAGCGGGCGACGGCGAGGACGCCGGTCCACCCGGCGGCGATGAACAGGTGTGCGACCAGCCCGGCGGCGACGCCGGGCCGGTCGCGCCTGCCGGGGATCAGCGTGCCCGCGGCGCGGGTGGCGGCGAGGAGGTCGCCACCGGTGGCGAGGGCGTGCACGGTCGACGGTATACCGCTGACCACGGCGGCGACGGCACCTGCTCGCACGACCTGGCGGAGCCGGCGGCGTCGCGCTGCCGTGAACGACTCTTTCACCGCGTCCGACGTCATGAACGACTCTTTCATGTCATCGGGCCGGACGTCAGTGGATCGCCAGGTAAGCAGCCACCCGGATCCGCAGCCCGCGCACGTGGGGGAGCGCGATGGCGAACGCCCGCGCCGGCCGGTACCCCGGCCAGGGATCACCGTGCGTGCACGGCCCGAGGAAGTACACGAAGCCGTCTTCGTCGTCGTAGCGGCCGGCCGACCAGCACTGGAGACTGCCCGGCATCCGCGCTTCCCAGTACGTCCAGTGCTTCATCGCGCGAGCTAGCTGGCGGGCGAACCGGGGCAGCTCGGCTTCCGCCAGCCCGAGGCCGCGGCCGCTCCAGACCCGCGGGGTGCGTTCCGGTGTGCGTGCGGGACAGCCGAACGTGACTTCGCCGCCCGCGTAGTGGCGCGTCCAGCGAGCGCTTTCCGTTGCCAGTGCGTCGAATTCGGGGCCGCCGGTGAGCTCCAGCGTCATGGGAAAACGATAGGCGATCAAGCGCGCGGGAGTACCGCCGCGCGGGTGTCGATCAGTGGTCCGATAGTGTATACAGTATCCAGTAGACGCGTCGGATACGGAGGCCGCCATGTACTCAGTCACCGACCCCGCGACGGGTGAGCGGGTCGAGGAGATCCCGAACGCGACCGACGAGGAGGTCCGAGCCGCCATCGGCCGGGTGCACCGCGGGTACGCGGGCTGGCGGGCGCGGCCCGTCGCCGAGCGGGCCGCGATCGTGCGCCGGGCCGCCGGGCTGTTCGCCGAACGCGCCGACGAGCTCGCCGCGATCATGACCCTCGAAATGGGGAAGCGGATCAACGAAGGCCGCGGCGAGGTCGGCGTCGTCGTCGACATCTTCCGCTACTACGGCGAGCGCGGCCCGGAGCTGCTGGCCGACGAGCCGCTGCCGATCCGCGGCGGCGAGGCCGTGCTGACGAAGGAGCCGATCGGGCCACTGCTCGGCGTCATGCCGTGGAACTTCCCGTGCTACCAGGTCGCCCGGTTCGTCGCGCCGAACCTGGTGCTGGGCAACACGATCCTGCTCAAGCACGCGTCGATCTGCCCGCGCTCGGCGGTCGCCATCGAGCGCGTGCTGCGCGACGCCGGCGTGCCCGAAGACGCGTACGTGAACGTCTTCGCGTCGAGCCGTCAGGTCCCGTGGATGCTCGCCGACCCGCGCATCCAGGGCGTGTCGCTGACCGGCAGCGAGCAGGCCGGCATCTCCGTCGCGGCGGAGGCCGGGCGGAACCTCAAGAAGAGCGTCCTCGAGCTCGGCGGCTCGGACCCGCTGATCGTGCTGGACACCGACGACCTGGACGAGACGGTCAAGGTCACCGCGACCGCCCGGATGCGCAACTGCGGCCAGTCGTGCAACGCTCCGAAGCGCATCATCGTGCTGGGCGAGCTCTACGAGGAGTTCGCCGACCGGTTCGCCGAGCGCGTCGCGGCGTACTACGTGCCGGGCGACCCGGCGGACCCGGCGACGACACTCCCGCCCCTGGCCTCACCGGCCGCCGCGGACGAGGTGGCCGCCCAGGTCGAACGCGCCATCACCGAGGGCGCAACCCTGTGCGCGGGCGGCCACCGCATCCCAGGCCCGGGCGCGTACCTGGAGGCGACGGTCCTCACCGACGTAACCCCGCAAATGGCGGCGTACCACGAGGAAATCTTCGGCCCGGTAGCCCTGCTCTTCCGCGCCGAGACGGAGGAGGAAGCGATCGCACTGGCCAACGACACCCCGTTCGGACTGGGCGCGAGCGTCTTCAGCACGGACCGCAACCGCGCGGCCCGCATCGCCCGCGCGATCGACGCGGGAATGGTCTACATCAACAAGTCCGGCGGCTCGGAGGCGGACCTCCCGTTCGGCGGCATCAAACGCTCGGGCATCGGCCGGGAGCTGGGGCCGTTGGGGATCGAGGAGTTCATGAACAAGAAACCGATCCGCCTCTGAAACTCAGCTCGGCTGGAAGAACTCCAGCAACCGGCGGCTCGCGTCCGGGGACATCAGCAGTTCCTGCATCCGCGCCGACATCAGGGCCGCCTTGCCCGTGCGCTCGTACATCTCCCGCTCGTACTCCTCGATCGCCGACGGGATGTCCGGCTGTTCGGCCAGTGCGAGGCCCAGCACCGCGCCGTCCAGCAGTGCCATGTTCGCGCCCTCGCCCACCGGGGGCATCAGGTGGGCCGCGTCGCCGATCAGTGTCACGTCCGGGCGTGGCGGCCAGGTCAGGCCCGGGGGGAGGGTGGTGATCGTGCGGGGGAGCACCGTGTCGTCGCAGGCCTCGATCAGCGCTGTGATGCCCGGGGCCCAGCCGGGGAGGAGTTCGATCAGGCGGGCGCGGGCGGCGGCCGGGTCGTCGAGCGGGATTCCGCTCGTGGCCAGCCAGTCCTCGCCCGTGTTGTAGAAGCTGAGGCCGATGCGGACGCGGCCGTCGCCGTTGCGCTGGGCCGCCAGGGAAATGCCCTTGCCGAACACCCAGTAGTTGCCGCGGCCGACCATGGCCGCCAGGTCCGGGTGGGTGCGGTCGATGTCGGGGATGCCGAGCTCGACGGTGTTCTGGCCGATGTGCACCGGGCGGGCGTCGGTGAGCAGGGCTCGGACGCGGGACTGGGCGCCGTCCGCGCCGACCAGCAGGTCGTACTCCGCGCTGCTCCCGTCGGCGAAGTGCACGACGCCGTCGGCGGCGGACGCGTACGCGTGCCCCCAGCGGACCGTGCCGGCGGGGAGGGAGTCCAGCAGCAGGTCGCGCAGGTCGGCGCGGTCGACCTCGGGACGCAGGAGCGGTGCGTCGTCCGGCGTGTCCTCCTGGAGCAGCAGCGTGCCGTCCGGCTCGAGCAGGCGCATGTCCTGGCCCTCGCCGCGGGCGATCGCGAAGAACTCGTCGATCAGGCCGGCCTCGCGCAGCGCCCGCTGCCCGGAATGGATGTCCAGCATCCCGCCCTGGCCGCGGGCTTCGCGCGACGGCTCCCGCTCGTAGACGACGGCCTCGACGCCGTTCACGTGCAGCACCCGGGCCAGGGCCAGGCCGCCCAGGCCCGCTCCGACGATGGCGATGGTCATGGCTTCCTCCGATGCACCGTATCGATCGATACACTGTATCGCAGAAGGCGTTGTATTGTCCGCGGCATGGTGGTGTGGGAGCGGCCGGAGCCGCCGGATCGGCCGGTGCCGGCCCCGCTGAGCAGGGAATTGATCGTCCGGGCGGCGGTCCGGCTGGCCGACGCGGACGGCCTCGTGGCGGTTTCGCTGCGCAAGGTCGCCGCGGAGCTGGACGTCGGGCCGATGCGGCTGTACGGCTACATCGCCACCAAGGAAGAGCTGCTCGACCTGATGGCCGACGCGGTCCACGGCGGGATCCGGCCGACCGGGGACGGGTGGCGCGAAGTGCTGCTCTCGCTGGCCGAAGCCACCCGCCAGGCCGTCCGCCGCCACGAGTGGTTCGCCGACCTGATCGGCGGACGGCCCGCGCTCGGGCCGAACGCGCTGGCCAAGGGCGAGGCAGTCGTGGCCGCGCTGGACGGCGTCAGCGTGGACGACGTCATGCCGGTCGTCTCGGCGGTCGACGCGTACGTGATCGGTGCGGTGCGCCGCGAGACCGCCGAACGCCGCGCCGAGCGCAGCTCCGGGATGGACAGGGAACAGTGGCAGCGGTCCTACGGCCCGTACCTGCAGCGGACCCTGGCCACCGGCCGCTACCCCGCGCTGTCCACGGTCATCCACGACGCCGTCCACCTCGACGCCGACGAGACCTTCCGGCTGGGCCTCGACTTCCTCCTCGACGGCATCGAAGCGCGGCTCGCTAGGGGATGATGCCCCGCGAATCCAGTGCGTCGGCCAAGCGCTCGCGCAGTTCCTTCGCCGTCGCCTGGACGTCGATCTCCGCCGGCGGTGAGAGGACCTTCGACATCACCGTCGACAGGTTTTGGTACGCCGGGGTCAGCGGGCGGACCGCCGCGTCCGTCAGCGCGGCCCGGATGTCGTCCTTCATCGGGTACTGGTCGGCCATCGTCGGGTTTTCCTTGGCGTCGGCCGGTTTCGCCGCGTCGAGCGGGCTGGTGTCTCGGTAGATCGTCGCGATGCTCGGCGGGATACCGTCGACCAGCGCCTGGTACTTCTGGCTCGCCGCGTTCCGCAGGCACAGCGCCGCTTCGAACGCTTCGGGCTTGTGCCGGGAGTACGTGCTGACCGCGAGGTTGAAGCCGCCGATGGTCACCCGGCTCGGCTGGCCCGCGGTCACCGACGGGTAGCGCGTCCACTTGAAGTGGCTGAGGTCCTGCGGCTTTTCCTTGGCGTAGGAGGCGTAGACGAACGGCCAGTTCAGCTCGGTCGCCGCCTGCCCGCGCTGGAACGCCTGGCGGATCTCGTCCTCCTTCTGGTTCGTCAGCGACGGGTCGGTGATCCCCGCGGTGGTGAGCCGCTTGAGGAGCTCCAGCGCGCGCACCGCGCCGTCGTCCATCACGACCGAACGGCCGTCGTCGGACAGGATGTGCCCGCCCGCCGAGGCGACCAGCGTGTTGTAGAAGACGACCAGGCCCTCGTACTGCGCGCCGGTGAACAGCACCTGGTACGGCTTCCCGGCCGCCTTCAGCTGTTCCGCCTGCGTCATCAGCTCGTCGAACGTCTTCGGCGGCGACGGCGTGATCCGGTCGTCGTACCAGAGCAGCTGGACGTTGGTGTTCTTGGTGGCGCCGTAGAGCTTCCCGTTCCACTTGGCCGTGGCGAGCGGGCCGGGCAGCACGTCCCGCGTGGCCGCGGCCGCGTTCGCGCCGGTCCATTCCTCGGCCCAGCCCGCTTCGGCGAACTCCGGCACCCACGTGACGTCGAGGCCGAGCACGTCCAGGGACGCGTCGCCCGCGGCGAGCCGGCGGACCATCTGCTCGCGCTGACCGTCCGCGCCGCGCGGCAGTTTGTTGTAGACGATCTTGTACTTGCCCGCGGCGGCCGCGGTGCAGCGGTCGACCACCGTCTGCAGGTGGTCTTCCGGCGAGATGTACAGGTTGATCGTCAGCCCGGCGGCCGAGGAGCACGCGACGAGCGCGGTGCCGGCCAGCACGGCCGCGGCCGTGAGGGGGAGGAGCTGGCGCATGTCGGCCTCCTTGTCGGACAGGCGACGCGCGATTGCAAGCGCTTGCATCGATGATTAGCCTTGATCAAGGCAGGTGTCAATGGCGGCAACTCGGATGGTTGCAAGCGCTTGCAGCGAAGGGGGCGGGGCATGCCGGACAAGCTCGACGACGTCGCCCGGGTCGCCGGGGTCTCGGCGGCCACCGTGTCGCGGGCGCTGCGCGGGGTGCCGGGCGTCGCCGAGCGCACGCGGACCCGGGTGCTGGCGGCCGCCGCGCAGCTGGGCTACGCGATCTCGCCCGCGGCGTCGAGCCTGGCCACCGGCCGCACCGGGACGGTCGGCGTGCTCGTCCCCTACGTCGACCGCTGGTACTTCTCGCGCCTCATCTCCGGCGTCGAGCGGGTGCTGCGCGAGGCCGGGATCAGCCTGCTGCTCTACAACCTCGGCGACGACGCGGGCCGCGCGCGGTTCTTCGCCGACCTGCCGCTGCGCCGCCGGGTCGACGCCGTGCTCGTGCTCTCCCTGCCCCTCGCGGCTTTCGAACGCGAGCTGCTGCTGGGGCTCGGCACCCCACTCGTCACGGTCGGTACCGAGGAACCCGGCGCGGACTCGGTCGGCATCGACGACCACGCCGCCGCCGCGGCCGCGATGCGGCACCTGGTCCAGCTCGGGCACCGCGAAATCGCGTTCATCGGCGAGGACGAGCCCGTCCCGCTCGGCTTCACGACGCCGTTGCGGCGGCTCGCGGCCTATCGCGAGGTCTACCACGCGGTGTGCCGGGAGGACGGCCGCGAGCCGGACCCCGCGTTCGAGACCGGTGGCGGCTTCACCGTCGCGGGCGGGGAGCGGGCGATGGGGACGCTGCTCGGCCTGCCCCGCCGGCCGACCGCGGTGTTCGCCGCGTCCGACGAAATGGCGTTCGGGGCGCTGCGGACGCTGCGCCGGGCCGGGCTGCGGGTGCCGTCGGACGTCTCGGTGGTCGGCTTCGACGACCACGACCTCGCCGATCTGCTCGAACTGAGCACCGTGGCGCAGCCGGTGGCGGAGCTCGGGGAGCGGGCCGGGCGGCTGCTGCGCGCGAGGTTGTCCGGCGGAAAAATCGCGACATCGCCCGCGATTGTCGGGACGCACCTGGTACTTCGGGGTAGTACTGCGCCGCCACCGGGGCGTTGATCAGCGGTTTTTCCGGCACTACTCCGTCCGGTCGATTGCGGGTGAGTCGATCACCCGGTCAAATAATCGCCGACAAGGATTAATCGCCGTGAGGAGCTGGCTGTGCACTGGGGGTCCGTGCTCGAAGAAGGCGGAGCGGGGATGGTCCGTCCGTACTTCCGCACTCATGGCCGCACCCGCCCGACCCGGGACCTGCCGGTCGAGACGCTCGTCTCGATCACGCAGCGGGGACGGGCGGTGGTGCGGGGGAGCACGCGGGAGGAGACGGAGATCTGCGCGCTGCTCCGGACTTCGCAGTCGGTCGCGGAGGTCGCCGCGCGGCGCCGGATCCCGCTGGGGGTGGCGCGGGTCCTGCTGTCGGACCTGGCGGACCGGGGGATCGTCGCCGTGCACACCGCCCGGAAGGGCGCGGGGAACCGGCCGAGCCTCGAGCTGATGGAACGCATCCTGCACGGGCTCAGCCGGATCTGAAAGAGCTCTCACGCGGTGGTGAACTCCCGGACCAGCCGGGCGAACTCCTCGGGCTGGTCGAGTGGCAGCAAGGTGTAGCTGTCGTCGACCAGCGCCAGTTTTCCCTTGGGCAGCAACGCGGTCAGCCGTTCGCCGTGCTCCGGCGGCATCACGCGGTCCTCGCGGGCCCACGCCACCAGCGCCGGCCGGTCGAACGCCGGCAGCCGCTCGGCCACCGCCACCAGGATTCCCGGCGCCGCGGCGAACTCCCGCAGGACGCGAACCGTGTCGCGGCGGATGCCGGCGTCGCCGAGCAACGGCCGGATCCAGCGTGCCGCGACGGCGTCACCGCGTTTGGTGAGCCGGCCGAACGCGATCGGCAGCCGGCGCACCGCGCGCAGCCGCATCTGCTGCATGAACACGCCGAACAGCCCTGGTGACAGCTTTCCGGTCAGGAACAAAGTCTTACCGGTCAGCCCGGGCGGGAAGTTGTCGAACGCGTCGCACGACGCCAGCACCACCCGGCTGACGCGCGCAACGCCGTCGGCCATCAGCAGCTGCACCAGCGCGCCGCCGGTGTCGACGCCGACCAGGGTCACCTCGCGCAGGTCGAGGCCTTCGAGGAACTCCGTCAGCAGCCGGGCGATCCCGGGTAGCGACAGGTCGGCGCCGGGACGCATCGGCTTGCGGTGGGCGCCCAGCGGCAACGTCGGGACCACGCACCGGTGACCGGGCAGCGCGGCGACCGGGCCGTCCCAGAGCGAGCCGTCCATCAGGAGGCCGTGGACGAACACCACGACCGGGCCCGGCCCACCCGTGTCGGTGTACTCGACGGTCCCCGCGGTCAGCTCGATCTGCATGGTTCGAAGTGAACCACGTGGTTCGCAAACTGTCGAGGGCTCAGCCTGCGGCTTCCTCCCGGGTCACCGCGCGCAGCAGCGCCTCGAACCCGGCCTCGGCGCCGGAGCCGTCGTCGCTGGTCAGCAGGTCGACGAGGAAGCCGCGCAGGGTGGCGAGGATCATCGAGGCGACTTCGTGCTTGCGCTGCTCGGGCCAGTCCGCGGGACAGAACGAAATCAGCGTCGGGAGGTACTGCTGCGACGCTCCGCGGCCGAGCGCCGCGTACCGGCCCGGGTCGTACATCGCCAGGCCCATCGCCTGGTCGAGCACCCGGCGCAGCTCCGACTCCTCGTCGCGCAGGCTCACCCAGGCGGCACGCACGCGGTCGGTCAGTGTCGAGGGTTCCGCCGCGACGGCCGCCAGCGCGTTGCCGATCCGCCGCTCCCGCAACGAAAAGACCACCTGTCGCAGCAGGTCTTCGACGCCGTCGAAGTGGTAGAGCAGCACCTTGTGCGTCGTCCCGGCCGACCGTGCCGCCCGCCGCAGCGAGAAGTCGACGAGACCGTTCTCGGCGACGTCGTCGGTGATCGTCGCCAGCAGCTCCCGGCGCCGGGCCTCGCCGCGGGCCGAGCCGGCCGACCGCCGGTAGCCGGTAGCGTTCTCCATGCGGGACAGCTTGGCACGGGGAGGGGACGTCGATGCGGGTGCTGGTGACCGGCGGCAACGCGGGGATCGGGTATTTCGCCGTGGAGCAGCTGGCTTCGGCGGGCGCGGACGTCGTGCTCGGCAGCCGCGACGCGGCGAAGGCGGAAGCCGCGATCGCGTCGATCCGGTCGCGGGTCGCCGGGGCGGTGGTGACGCACGTCCGGCTCGACCTGGCCGACCTGGCCCAGGTCGCCACCGTCGACACCGGTGAGCTCGACGCCGTCGTCTGCAACGCCGGGGTGCTGCTCGACCACCCGCCCCGCCGCGAGACCGCCGCCGGCCACGAGCTGATGTTCGGCACCAACCACCTCGGCCACTTCGCGCTGATCGCGCGGCTGCTGCCGGTGCTGGCGCCGGACGCGCGCATCGTCACCACCGGCAGCTTCGCCGCGAAGTCCGCAAAGCTCGACTTCGCCGACCTACAGAGCGAAGCCGGCTACGTCCCGAAGCGCGCTTACGAACGCTCCAAGGTCGCCCAGATGCTCTTCGCCGTCGAACTCGACCGGCGGCTGCGGGCAACGGGCTCGAAGCGGCTGAGCGTCATCGCCCACCCCGGTGGCGCCCTGGACTCGCTGACGCCGTCGCGGCCGCCGGTGCACGTCCGCACCACCGGCCAGTGGCTGCGCGGCCTGCCGGCCCGGGTGCTGCTGCACGGCAAGGACGCCGGTGCGCGGCCCGCCGTCCGCGCGGTGCTCGGCCCCGATGTCGCGGGCGGGCAGCTGTGGGGCCCGCGGGTGTTCGGCCTCCGCGGCCGGCCGAAGCTCGAGGAGCGCTGGGCGAACCTGACCGGCGAGGCAGCTGCCGAGCGGCTCTGGGCGGAAAGTGCCACGCTGACCGGAGTGGACCCGCTGGCCTGAATGCACAGCGCTGAGGCTCACGCTGTGCACATCGCACGGTGACGCCGCCGGAACCGCTGCTTACGGTGCGGGGAACCGTTTCCCCCGCACGGAGAAGGAGGTCGGCGTGGCCTCAACAGTCGGTGTCGATGACTATGCCCTCACCAGAGTGCCGGACCACGCCCGGTATTCGTGGTGGTCGGTCGCCGTCCAGCGGTTCGGCCAGGTGTCCGCCCTGTCCCAGTTCCTGCTCGGAGCCACCGTCGGCTTCGGGATGAGCTTCTGGAACGCGGTACTGGCGTTCACGCTCGGCTCGGTCATCTTGGAGCTCATCACCATCCTCGTCGGCGTCATCGGCGTCCGCGAGGGCCTCTCGACGTCCATGATCGCCCGCTGGACCGGCTTCGGCCGCGGCGGCTCGGCGCTCATCGGGCTCGCCATCGGGATCAGCCTCATCGGCTGGTTCGGTATCCAGTCGGCAGTATCCGCGCAGGGGCTCGTCGCGCTCATCGGCGGCCTGCCGGAGTGGGGCTGGGCGCTGCTCTTCGGCCTGCTCGTCACCGCGATCGTCGTGCGCGGCTTCCACTCCATGGCCTGGACGGCGTACCTCACCGTGCCGGCCTTCCTGATCCTCGTCGGGTGGTCGGTGATCTCCGAGCTGACCCGCCACGACCTCGGCACGCTCGTGTCCTCGGCCCCGCCCGGCCCGGCACTGAGCCTGTTGCAGGGCACCACGCTGGTGGCGGGCGGCTTCATCGTCGGCGCCGTGATCACCCCGGACATGACCCGCTTCAACCGCACCACCGCCGACGTCGTCAAGCAGACGCTCGTCGGCATCACCCTCGGCGAGTACGTCATCGGCCTGTCCGGCGTCCTGCTCGCGCACGCCGTCGGCAGCGCCGGCATCACCACCATCGTGACGTCGTCGGTCGGCTGGATCGGGCTGCTCATCGTCATCGCGGGCACGATGAAGATCAACGACTGGAACCTGTACTCCTCGGGGCTCGGCGTCGTGAACTTCATCGGCACGGTGTCGGGGCGCAAAGCCCACCGCGGTCTGGTGACGGCCGTGCTCGGCGTCGCGGGCAGCCTGCTCGCCGCGGCCGGGATCCTGGCGAAGTTCACCGACTTCCTCACCGTGCTGGGCGTCGCGTTCCCGCCGATCGCCGGGATCATGGTCGCCGAGTACTTCGTGGTGAAGAAGTGGCGCGGGGACCTGGAATCCGCGCGGGCGCGGGGAACCGTGCCCGAGGACGCGCCGGCGTGGGTGCCCGCCACCCTCGTCGTCTGGGTCGCCGCCGCGTTGTTCGGCGAGTTCGTCGAGTGGGGCCTGCCGAGCATCAACTCGCTCGTCGTGGCCTTCGTCCTGTACGTCGTCGCCGGGAAGCTCGGTCTGGTGCGGGGGATCGGCAGCAGCCGGACCGCCGAGACCGCTCCCGCCGTCCAGTCTGCTTAAGGAGAACCTTCGTGCGCATCGGCATCGACGTCGGCGGCACCAACACCGACGCTGTCCTGCTCGACGGCCGTCAGGTGCTCGCCTCGGTCAAGACCAGCACGACCGCGGACGTCACCTCGGGCATCGTCGCCGCGATCGACGGCCTGCAGCGGCAACGCGCGTTCGACCCGGCGGCGGTGCGGGCGGTGATGATCGGCACCACGCACTTCATCAACGCCCTCGTCGAGGCCCACCGGCTCGCGCCGACCGCGGCCGTGCGGCTGAGCCTGCCCGCCGGGGCGTCGCTGCCGCCGATGGTCGACTGGCCGCAGCGGCTCGTCGACGCGGTGTCGGGGCGCAGCTACCTGGTCCACGGTGGACACGAGTTCGACGGCCGCCACATCGCGGAGCTCGACGAGAGCGAACTGCGCAAGGCCGCCGACGACATGGGGGCGGCCGGGGTGCGCAGCGTCGCCATCACCTCGGTCTTCTCCCCGGTCAACGCCGAGTTCGAGACCCGCGCGGCCGAGATCATCGGCGCGCAGCTGCCGGACGTCGCGATCTCGCTGTCCCACGAGATCGGCCGGATCGGCCTGCTGGAGCGGGAAAACGCGACGGTGATCAACGCGGCGCTGCGGGAGCTGGCCGCGCACATCGTCGACGGGCTGTCCGCGTCGGTCACCGGCGCGGGCATCACCGCACCGCTGTACCTGAGCCAGAACGACGGCACGCTGATGGACGTCGACTTCGCCCGCCGCTACCCGGTGGCGACCTTCGCTTCCGGGCCGACGAACTCGATGCGCGGCGCGGCGATCCTGTCCGGTTTGGACACGTGCGCGGTGGTCGACGTCGGCGGCACGACGTCGGACGTCGGTGTGCTGCGGCAGGGATTTCCCCGTGAGGCGACCACGGACGTCAGCGTGGCCGGCATCCGCACCAACTTCCGGATGCCGGACGTGCTGTCGATCGGCATCGGCGGCGGCAGCCGGGTGCGCGGGAACGTCACCGTCGGCCCGGATTCCGTCGGCTACGAGCTGACGTCGAAGGCGCTCGTCTTCGGCGGGGACACGCTCACCGCGACCGACATCGCGGTCGCCGCCGGCCGCGCGGAGATCGGCGACCCGTCGCTGGTGTCGCATTTGGACAAGGCGCTGGTGCGGGCGGCGCTGGACCGCATCGCCGCCGAGGTGTCCGATGTGGTCGAACGGATGCGGACGTCCGCCGAGCCGTTGCCGGTGGTGGCGGTCGGCGGTGGTTCGGTGCTGCTGCCGGACGAGCTCGCCGGGTGCGGCGAAGTCCACCGGCCCGAGAACTACGCGGTGGCCAACGCGATCGGCGCGGCCATCGCGCAGATCGGCGGCGAGGTCGACCGCGTCTACGTGATCGAGCCCGGCCGCCGCGAAGCGGTCGTCGACGAGGCGAAGCAGGAGGCCGTGGACCGCGCGGTCGCCGCTGGTGCTTCGCCGGCTTCGGTCGGCATCGTCGACTTCGACGAGGTGCCCATCCCGTACCTGCCCGGCAACGCCACGCGCATCCGCGTCAAGGCCGTCGGCGACCTGCAGCTGGGGGCGTGATGCGCGAGATCACCGAGCACGACCTCGACGACATCGCCCGCGGTGCCGCCATCCTCGGCACCGGGGGCGGTGGCGACCCGTACATCGGCAGGCTGCTGGCGCTTTCGGCGGTGCGGGAGCACGGCGCGGTGCCGCTGGTTCCGCTGGCGGAGGTGGGCGACGACGCCGTCGTGCTGCCGGTCGCGATGATGGGCGCGCCGACCGTCATGGTGGAGAAGCTGCCGTCGGCCGAGCAGGTGGGCCTGGCCGCGCGCACGCTCGCCGGCTACCTCGGCAAGGAGCTGACGCACATCGCGTGTGCCGAAGCCGGGGGCGTCAACTCGCTCATCCCGGTCGTCGCGGCCGCGCAGCTCGGCCTGCCGCTGGTCGACGCCGACGGGATGGGGCGCGCGTTCCCCGAGCTGCAGATGGTACTTCCCACACTGTATGGAATCCGGGCCACGCCGATGTCGATCGCCGACGAAAAGGGCAACCGCGGAGTATTGGATACCGTCGACAATCGCTGGGCGGAGCGCCTGGCGCGCTCGGCGACCATCGACATGGGCTGCTCGGCGATGATCAGCAACTACGCCATGTCCGGCGGCCAGGCACGGGAATCCCTGGTGCCGGGCACGCTGAGCCTGTGCGCCGAACTGGGCGCCCTGGTCCGGGCCGCACGTGCCGCGCACGAGGATCCCGTGGCCCGGGTCGCTTCCCGGCTGGGCGGACGGCGGCTGTTCAGCGGCAAGGTCGTCGACGTCGCCCGCCGGACGGTCACCGGGTTCGCCCGCGGCGAAGCGAAACTGTCCGGAATGGACGACGACACCGGAGCGGAACTGGTGCTGCGCTTCCAGAACGAGCACCTGGTGGCCGAGCGCGACGGTGTCGTCCAGGCGTCGGTGCCCGACCTGATCTGCACGCTGGAACGCGAGTCCGGCGAGGCGGTGACGACCGAAGGGCTGCGGTACGGCCAGCGCGTCACGGTGATCGCCGCGCCCGCCGACCCGCGCTGGCACACGCCGGAGGGCATCGCGCTCGCCGGCCCGCGGTACTTCGGCTACGACATCGACCCGATCGGGGTGGCCGGGTGAGCTGGACCCTGACCGAGGACGACCTGCCGGACCTCGCCCGCGGCGCCGCCGTGCTCGGCACCGGCGGCGGTGGCGACCCGTACGTCGGGCGGCTGCTCGTGCGCGAAGCCATCCGCGAGCACGGGCCGATCACGATCCTCGAGCCGTCCGAAGTGGACGACGACGCACTGGTGATCCCGACCGCGCAGATGGGCGCGCCGACCGTCGTGCACGAGAAGCTGCCCAACGGCGCCGAACCCGTGCTGGCGCTGCGGACGCTGGAGAAGCACCTCGGCAGGCGCGCGGACGCCACCATGCCGATCGAGTGCGGGGGCATCAACTCGATGATCCCGCTGATCGTCGGCGCCCGGCTCGGGCTGCCGGTGGTCGACGCCGACGGCATGGGCCGGGCGTTCCCGGAGCTGCAGATGGAAACGTTCGGTGTATACGGTATCCCGGGCTCGCCGATGGCGATCGGCGGCGAACGCGGCGAGACGACGGTGATCGACACCGGCGCGGACAACCGGCGGATGGAGTGGCTGGCCCGCGGGGTCACCATCCGGCTCGGCGGTGTCGCGCACATCGCCGAGTACGCGATGAGCGGCGCCGACGTCAAGCGGACCGCCGTGCCGCGAACGCTTTCGCTGGCGCTGACCGTGGGCCGGACGATCCGGGAAGCGCGGGCGGCCAACGAGGACCCCGTCGACCGGCTCGCTTCGGCGTTGCGCTCGACGCCGTACGAGCACCTGCGGGTGCTGTTCCGCGGCAAGGTGTCCGATGTGGAGCGCCGGACCGAGGCGGGCTTCGCGCGCGGGCGCGCGGCGGCGGTGTCGTTCGACGGTTCGAGCAAGCTGGAGATCCTGTTCCAGAACGAGAACCTGCTGGCCACAGTGGACGGTGAGGTGCGCTGCCTGGTGCCGGACCTGATCTGCGTGCTGGAGTCGGCGACGGCCGAGCCGATCACCACCGAAACCCTGCGCTACGGCCAGCGCGTCACCGTCGTCGGCATCTCGACCCCGCCGCTGATGCGCACGCCGGAAGCCCTGGACACCTTCGGCCCGGCCGCGTTCGGGCTGCCGCACGACTTCGTCCCCGTGGAGGAGATCGGATGAGCTTGGCCGGGAAGCAGGTCGTGATCATCGGTGGTGGTTCGGGCATCGGGCGGGAAGTGGCCCGGCGGGCTGCCGCTTCGGGTGCGTCGGTCCACCTCGGCGGGCGGACGCCGGAGAAACTTTCGACGGCGGCGAAGGAGGTCGACGGGACCTGGCAGGTCGTCGACAACACCGACCAGGACTCGCTGGCGGCGTTCTTCGATGCTCTCGACCGCGTCGACCACCTGTTCACGCCCGGCGCGTCCTACACGGTCGGGCCGCTGCGGGAGCTGAGCGACGAGGACGCCGCCAGCCCGTTCACGACGAAGTTCTGGGGCCAGTACCACGCCGTCAAGCACGCGGTGCCGAAGCTGGCGCCGGACGCGTCGATCGTGCTGATGTCGGGCGCGGCGAGCGTCCGGCCGCCCGGTGCCGCGCCCGCGTACGTCGCCTGCAACGCCGCCGTCGAAGGGCTCGGGCGGGGGCTGGCGGTCGAGCTGGCGCCGGTCCGGGTGAACGTCGTCGCGCCGGGCACGATCGACGGCGACCTCTGGGCCGGGCGGCCGGCGGACGTCCGGGAGGCGAGCTTCGACCAGTACTCGCGGGACACGCTGCTGCACCGCGTCGGGAAGGAGTCCGAAGTGGCCGATGCGGTGCTGTACCTGTTCGGCAGCACGTACACCACCGGGTCGACGCTGTACCCCGACGGTGGGTACGCGCTGCGCTGACCTCGTCTACTGTGGTCAGTCATGCGCATCACCGCCGGTGACGTGGCCGCCCTCGAACGCGGGGTGGCCCTGCTCGGGTCCGGCGGTGGCGGGGACACCGTCACCGCCGCAGTGCTGCTGCGCCGGCTGGTCGAAGGCGGCCGCGAACCCGAGGTCTCCGCGATCGGGGAGCTGGCGCCGGACGCGCGGGTCGTGCCGGTCGGGGTCGTCGGTGCGACCGCGGCGTTCACCGAGAAGCTGCCGGGCGGCGACGAGTTCGCGGCCGCGGTGGCCGCCGTCGAACGCTGGACCGGCGAGCGCGCCGACGCGCTGATGTCCATCGAGATCGGCGGCCTCAACGGGCTGCTGCCGCTGGTCGTGGCCCAGCAGCTCGGGCTCGCCTACGCCGACGCCGACCTTTCGGGCCGCGGCCTGCCCCGGCTCGACCAGTTCTCCGTCGCGGCGACCGGCCGCGGGATCGCGCCGGCCGCGCTGGCCGAGCCCGGCGGCCAGGTGGTGGTGCTGGCGGCCGGGTCCGACGCCGTCATCGAGCGGGGAACCCGCGCGTTCCTGGCCGGTTCCGGTGGCTGGGCGGCGTTCGCGCTCGCGCCGATCCCGGCCGGGGAGCTGGCGGAGTGCGCGGTGCCGGGGACTACGAGTGGCGCGCTGGCGCTCGGCCGCCGGGTGGTGGCCGCGGGGGAGAGCCCGGCGCGCGCGGCGCTCGAAACGGCGTTGGACGGCTCGGTGCTGGCCCGCGGCCGCGTCCTCGAGGTGGCGCGGCACGTCGGGCCGGGGCAGCACGGCAGCCCGGGCTTCGGCCGCGGCAGCGTCACCCTGGCCGACCACCGCGACGGCTCGTTGCTGCGGCTGGAAATGGAGAACGAATACCTGCTGGCGCTGCGCGACGGCGCCCCGGTGGCGTCGACCCCGGACGTGCTGTCGGTGCTCGACCACCGCACCGGCGTCCCGGTGTCGTGCGACGCGATCCGCGCGGGCGTGGAGGTCGACGTGGTCCGCCTGGCGGCGGCGCCGTTCTGGACCGACCCGCGCTGGCTGCCGGTGGTGCGCCCCCGCGCGTACGGCATCGACTGCGACCCGGTGGGCCTCCCGTGACCGGCTACCCCCGAGCACCCCGATGTGCCGGGCGGAGGTGGGGCCGGTGAGCCTGCGGCGGGTGCTCGCGCTGCCCGGCTGGGCCGAGCACGTCCGGTTGCTCGCCGGTGCGGCCGGGCTCGACCGTCCACTCGCGACGGTTCAGGCCACTTTGGACGCTTCGCGGACGCCGGTGGCGGGGGAGCTGACCGTCGTCGTCCGGCCGGTCGCCGGGACCGACTGGCAGATCGACGCGCTCCTGCGCCGGTGCGCCGACGCCGGGGCGGCCGCCGTGCTGCTGCCCGGTGCCGCGCCGCTCACCGCGTCACGGCTGCTCGCCGACCGGCTGGCGGTTCCGTTGCTGGGTACCGGTGCGTCGCCGCTGGACCTGCTCGTCGAGGCCCGGCTCATGCTCGCCGCGCCCGAACTGGACCGCGCCGAACTGCTGCTGGCCACCCACCGCGCGCTCGGCGACCGGCTGCGCCCGCCCGAAGAGGTCGTCGCGGTGCTGGGGCGGCTGCTGCGGTCGCCGGTCGCCGTGCTCGACGATCGCGGGGCGCCGCTGGCCGGTGAGGTCACCGGGCGCGTCCGGCTCGACGAGCCGGTCCCGCAGCGGACCGAGCTCGACGACGGCGTGCTGCTGGCCCACCCGGTGCTGCTGCAGCGGCCGGCGCTGTGGCTGGCGGCCGAGCTGCGGGGGACCGAAGCCGCGCGGGCCGACGTCGTCCCGCCCGCGCTCGCCGTGGCGGCCGGGGTGCTGCAGCGCTGGCTGCTGGCCAACCGGCTGGAACTGGAACGGGACGCGCGCTCGCGCACGGCGTTGCTCGGCGACCTGCTGCGCCTGGACACCGAGCCCGGCGCGGACCTGCGCCGCCGCGTCGCGGACGCGGGCTGGCGGCTCGGCGGCTGGCACGTCGGGCTGCACATCGGCGTCCCGGCGGCGTTCGACACGGTGGCCCGCACCCAGGACGTCGTGCGGGCGCTGCGGGCCGGCGACGTCGAGGCGGTGGTCGTCGAGCACGGCGACGGCTGGACCGGCTGGGTCACCTTCGACCACGAGCCGACCGCGGCCCGGGTGCGCTCGCTGGCGACCCGGCTGCAGGCGGCGCACCGCACGCTGCGCCTGGGCGCGCACATGGGCGTCGGCCGGCCGCACGCGCGCCCGGAAGGCCTCGCGGCGACGGTCGCGGAAGCCCGCGATGCGGCCCGGCTCGCCGCGACCCGGCCGGAAACCGGGCACTTCCTGCACGTCGACCAGCTCGGCATGGCCCAGCTGCTGCTGGAGTGGACCCGCACGGACACGTTCGAGCCGGCCGCGCGGGCCCTGATCGCCCCGCTGCTGGACGCCCCGGGCGACCTGGTCCGCACCCTGGCGGCCTACCTGGATGCGGAGTCGTCCCTCGCCGAGACGGCCACGGTGCTGGGCGTGCACCGCAACACCGTGGCCGCGCGGGTGGCGCGGATTTCGCAGCTGCTCGGCGTCGACCTGTCCCGCCCGGACGAGAGACTGGCGCTGCACCTCGCGTCCCGGGCGGTGACGTTGGAGTGACTAGTCGTCGTCCCCGCCGCCGGTGACGTTGCCGATGCTGGCCGGCACGCCCTTGATCATGTCGACGACGGTCTTGCCCGCGAGGCCCGACTTCCCGAACCACGGGTCGGTCATGACCTTGATGGCCGACTCGAACTTTTCGGCGCCTTCCTTGCCGAAGAGCTTGCCGAGCTCGTGCACGGAGAAGTTGCTGATCTTGTCGAACTTCTGCATGATCTCCGGCGTCACACCGTCCACTTGGGACAGCTTGTTCTTGATGACGTCGGTCATCTGATCGGTGAACGGCTTGTGCGGCTTGGGATCCGGGGTGGGGGCGGGCGCCGGGTCCGGCTTCGGTTCGGGCGTGGCGTCGGGTTTGGGGTCAGGCTTGGGTTCCGGGGTTGCTGAGGATGAGGAGGGCGCAGGTTCTGGTTTTGGTTCGGGCTTGGGCTCGGGTGTGGTGTCGGGCTTGGGCTCGGGTTTGGGTTCCGGCGTGGCCGAGGACGGGGTGGTGTCCGGTTTCGGCTCGGGCTTGGGTTCCGGGGTTGCTGAGGATGAGGACGGCGCGGGTTCCGGTTTCGGCTCGGGCTTGGGTTCCGGTGTGGCCGAGGACGGGGTGGTGTCCGGCTTGGGCTCGGGCTTGGGTTCCGGCGTGGCCGAGGACGGGGTGGTGTCCGGCTTGGGTTCGGGCTTCGGCTCGGGCGTGGCCGAGGACGGGGTGGTGTCCGGCTTGGGTTCGGGCTTCGGTTCCGGTGTGGCCGAGGACGGGGTGGTGTCCGGTTTCGGCTCGGGCTTGGGGTCCGGCGTCGGGTCCGGCTTGGGTTCCGGTTTCGGGTCCGGCGTCGCCGAAGAGGGTTTCGGGTCCGGCTTCGGCGTCGGGGTCGCGTCCGGCTTCGGGGTGGGCTTCGGGGTTGGTGTCGGCGTCAGGCTGCCCGCCGGGGGCTTCGCCGCCGCCAAGTCGTCGCCTGCTTTACCCATCTTCGTCAGGGCCTGGAGCAGGTCGCCGAGCTTCTTCGCCAGCTGGGCCAGCTTCGCGCCGATCTTGCCCAGGGCCGTGGCCACCGTGCCGATCGTCGTGCCGATGAAAATGGCGATCGACGCGCCGAACGTCACCGGGGCCAGGGCCGCCGCGATCAGGGCGCCCTTGATGATCGTCGCGAGGAGCATCGCGATCAGGTCGCGCAGGATGCCGCGGAAGGCGCCGACGATGCCGCCCGCGATCTTCATGTTCTTGCCGGCCTGGTCGAGGTACCAGCCGAGGGAGCCCAGCTGCTCGGTGACCGCGTCCATGTCCTTCTTGAACTGGTCCGCGGCGTTGCCGCTCCACTCCTTGAGCAGCGTGTCGAGCGCCTGCTGGTGCTGCGTCGACCACTCCTCGAGCTTCTTCTTCTCCGCGGAAAGCGCTTCACTGGCCGCCGCGATGCCGATCGGGTCGCCCATCAGGATGTCCAGCGGCCAGCGGAGGATCGTGATGTGCTCGATGAGCCAGCCGATCCCGGCCGTGAGAAGGCTGCCGATCGGATCGAGCACGAGGCCGATCGTCTCCAGCGCCATGCCCGCCGAGCCGATGCCGATCGCGACCTTGTCGTTGTCCTTGACGGCTTTGTCCAGGCCGATCGCCGCTTCGAAGAAGCCCGCGCCGGCCGAGGCGTTGTCGCTGTTGAACAGTTCGGAGCCGTGGAGGCTGACGTCCTTGCTCTGGTAGTCGTCGCCCACTAGTCGAACCTCACGATCGAGTTCACGGCGTCCTCTTCACCCGACTGGTAGCGCTTCGCGGCCTCGGTGACCTTGTCGGCGAACTCGCCGATCGTCTTCGAATACGCGTCGAACTGGTCCCGGGCCTTGTCCGTCCACGTGCTCGCACCCGCGGCCATCAGCTGGCACGCCGGGTTGATCCCGAACATGCCGGGGTCGCAGACCATGCCGCCGACGAGGTCCGAAGTGCCCTTGAGGTTGCTTTGCAGCTCGTCGAGGTGCTTGCCGAAGGTGGCCAGTGGCTCCGAAGAGACCTTGAAGCCGCCGCCGCTCACCAGGGGTTCGATTCGTCGTCGAAGTGGTCGTCGGCCGGGGGACGGCGACGCGGGGCGGACGGCGGTGCGGGCGGAGCCGGCGGACGCGGCGGTGCGGGCGGGGCCGGCGGCGGGGTGGTTTCGGGGGGCTCCGGCGCCGCGAAGTCGCCGTCCGGCGGCGGATCCGGGGGCAGGAAGGAGCGGACCATGTCGGTCGACTCGCCGTCGCCGTTGATGGTCGCGAAGGAGTCGGCGACGGCGCGGGCGGTCTGGCGCTGCGCGTCGCGCACCGCGCCCATGATCGTCGCGGTCAGCCGCGCCGGACCCAGTTCGCACGCGCGGTGCCCGAGCTCGAGGTTCGTCAGGGCGCCGTTCGGGGCGAGCGTCACGGTGACCGCGCCGTCGCGGGTGCGGACCGTCGCCCCGGCCGCGGAAATCGCTTCGGTCAGCGCCGCGGCCTTCGTCTGCATCTCCCGGACCTGCCGTTCGAGCAGCAGCTGGAAGTCTTCACCTGGCCCCAGGTTCGGTTGCACGAAATCGACTCCTCGAGACGGGGATCGGGCCGGCGCCCGTGATCCGGCCAGGCTAGCGCACCCCGGACGTTCATCCAGTGCTAGCCGGGGGTATGCCTGGATGTCTCCCCGAAGTTGCCCGCGAATGCCCCCCGATCGGGTTGACCCGGTCCGCGCTCCGGGTTGCACGATCGGGTCATGACCGAACTGGACGACTACCGGCCGCTGGGCCGCTCCGGGCTGCGCGTCTCGCCGCTGGCGCTGGGCGCGCTGACCTTCGGCTCCGGCCCGCACTGCGCCGACGACGACACCGCCCGCGCGGTCTTCCGCGCCTACACCGGGCGCGGCGGCAACTTCGTCGACACCGCCGACAACTACAGCGCCGGGCGCAGCGAGGAGCTCGTCGGCGAATTCCTCCGCGACGTCGACCGCGACGACGTCGTGCTCGCCACCAAGTACTCCGGGCCCGGCTTCGACGGCGGGAAACCGCTTTCCGACCCCCGCCACCGCAGCAACGGCCGCAAGAACATGGTCGCATCGCTGGAGGCGTCGCTGCGGCGGCTCGGCGTCGACCACGTCGACCTGTACTGGCTGCACATCTGGGACGGCTTCACCCCGGCCGAAGAGGTCATGGCGGCGTTCGACGACCTCGTGCGCGCCGGCAAGGTCCGCGCGGTGGGCCTCAGCGACGTCCCGGCGTGGTACGCGACGAAGGCCGCGATGCTCGGCGGCCCGCCGGTGACGGCGCTGCAGCTGGAGTACTCCCTGATCGAGCGCGCGATCGAGGCCGAGTTCGTGCCGCTGGCGCGGGAGTTCGGCATCGCGGTCCAGCCGTGGGGCGCGATCGGCGGCGGGTTCCTGTCCGGCAAGTACACCCGCGACGGCGGCGGGGAAGGCCGGCTCGCCGAAGGCGCGCCCTACCGCTCCGCGGCGGAGACCCGCTGGGCGGTGCTGGACGTCGTCCGCGAAGTCGCGGCCGAGGTGGACGCGACCCCGGCCCAGGTGGCGCTGCACTGGGTGACGCGCCGCCCGTCGATGCCGGCGCCGCTGATCGGCGCCCGGTCACCCGGGCAGCTCGCCGAAACCCTGGGCGCGCTGACTCTGGAGGTGAGCGACGCCCACCTCGACCGGCTGACCGGGGCGAGCGCGCCGGAACTGCCGTTCCCGCACGGCATCCTGGCCCGGCTCAACGCCGGGCTGCCGGGCTAGCCGCGTGTCGCAGGGTGTTCGACGGCCGGGGTCGGCGGACCTCGGCCGCGCGACGCTAGCCGCGGCCGTGGTGGCCGTCGTCGGCGACCGTTTCCGCGTGCGGCTCGCCGTCGCGGCAGGACACGAGCACCACGTTCTCGGTCCCGTCGTCCTTGAACTTCACCGACGCGGTGGCGGCCGGACCGCGGTCGACGTCGTCGGCGCGGAAGCCGGGGGTCGGGCTCCACGACAGCAGCTCGACCCGATCCCCGGTGCACTTCGCGACGAGACTGCCGCCGGGAACGGTCAGGCCACGCGGTTCCGGGGCACCCGGCGCGGTCGTCGTGGCCGGCGGGACCGGCGCGGAGGTGCTGCTCGCGGGCAGCGTTTCCAGGGCGCGGGCCACGTCGTCGGCCGAGAGCGGCTGGTTCTGCGGGCCGAGGATGCCCGCGCCGACGACGTCGAGGGCCACCGTGCCGACGCCCGCGGTCGCGGCGGCGGCCAGCAGCCAGCCCGTCGCCATCAGCACCCCGCGCCTGTTCATCCGTCCACTGTGCCATCCGGGCGGGTTAAAGCGCGGCTAAGCCGTCCTTAGCGTTCGCCTGGAGCCCGGCGAAGCGGCTTCGCGTGTGTAGCCTCCCGGACATGGCGACCGTGCTGCTCGTCGAGGACGACCCGACCATCCGCACGGCCGTGCTGCGCGCGCTGACCGAGCGCGGGCACGCCGTGACGTCCGCGCCGACCGCGATGGCCGGGCTCCAGGCCGCCGTCACCGACCGGCCCGACGTCGTGCTGCTCGACCTGGGCCTGCCCGACCTCGACGGCCGCGAGGTGCTGCGGATGGTCCGGGCGGTCAGCGCCGTGCCGATCATCGTGGTCACCGCCCGCGGCGCCGAGGAGGAGATCGTCCGGCTGCTCGATGCGGGCGCCGACGACTACGTGGTCAAGCCCTTCGGCGGCGCCCAGCTCGACGCCCGGATCCGCGCCGTGCTGCGGCGCAGCGAGCCGGAGGAGACGACGGCCCCGGTGGTGGTCGGCGGCCTGAGCGTGGACGCGCGGACCCGGCAGGCGTCCCTCGAGGGCGAGCCGCTCGACCTCACCCCGCGCGAGTTCGACCTCCTGCACTACCTCGCGAGCCGGGCGGGGACCGTGGTGAGCAAGCGCGAGCTGCTCACCGACGTCTGGAAGCTGCCCTACGCCGGCGCCGACAAGACCGTCGACGTCCACCTGTCGTGGCTGCGGCGCAAGCTCGGCGAGACCGCGCAGGAACCGCGGTACCTGCACACCGTGCGGCGGGTCGGCGTCCGGCTGGCCGAGCCGGGGGCCGGCGCGTGAGGAAGCGGCTCGCCGTCCTCGTCGCCGCCGCGATGAGCCTGGTGCTGGTGGCGTTCCTGGTGCCGCTGGCGATCCTGCTGCAGTCGGTCACCGCGGACCGCGCGGTCACCGCCGCCACGGCGAAGGCCCAGTCCCTGACGTCCCTCGTGGCGACGGCGGGGACCGCGGCGCTGCGGCCCGCGGTCGACCAGCTGAACACCGCCTGCGACAACCGGGGCTCCGCCCCGGGCCGGGGGCTCCGCCACCCGGAACCCCCGAACGAATGCGGGGGCCACCCGGTGACCGTGTTCCTGCCGGACGGCACGGTGCTCGGCGCGCCCGGCCCGCGCACGCCGGGGGTCACGCTGGCCGCGGCCCAGGGCAGCAGCCTGACCGTCGAAGGCGACGACGGCCGGGAGATCCTGGTCGCCGTCCAGGGACTGCCGCGGGGCACTGCCGTCGTGCGGGCCTTCGTGGACCGGGCGGAGCTGACCCGCGGACTGGGCGCGGCCTGGCTGGTCCTGGCCGGGCTGGGGGTGCTGTTGCTTGCGCTCGGAGTGTTCGTGGCCGACCGGCTGGCGCGCTCGATCGTGCGGCCGGTCCACGAGCTCGCGGCGGTTTCGCGCCGGCTCGCCGACGGCGACCTCGATGCCCGCGCGCGGCCCGGCGGCCCGGGGGAGGTGCGGTCGGTCGCGGCCGCGTTGAACCTCCTGGCCGCCCGGATCCGCGACCTGGTCCGGCAGGAACGCGAAGCCGTGGCCGACATCTCGCACCGCCTGCGGACGCCGTTGACCGTGCTGCGGCTGGACGCCGAGGCGTTGCGCGACCCCGAGGAAGCGGACCGGATCACCGGCCACGCCGAAAGTCTGGAGCGCCAGGTGACCGCGCTCATCGACCAGGCACGGGCGCGGGACGCGGCACCGGGGGCGTGCGACGCGGCGCTGGTCGTCCGCGAACGGGCGGACTTCTGGGCGGTGCTGGCCCAGGACCAGGACCGCGCGGTGACGGTGGCGATCGACCCGGGCCCGCTGCCGGTCGCGGTCGGCGAGCCCGAGCTGGCCGCGTGCCTGGACGCGTTGCTGGGCAACATCTTCGCGCACACCCCCGAGGGAACGGCCTACGCGATCCGGCTGTCGGCGGCGCCCGCGGGCGCCCGCCTGGAGGTCTCGGACGAGGGCCCGGGCTTCGACGAGGTCCCGCGCGGCGAGAGCGGCGCCGGTTCGACCGGGCTCGGGCTCGACATCGCCCGCCAGACGGCGCGGGCGTCCGGCGGGACGTTCAGCGTGACCCGCGCGCGGCCGCACGGCGTCCGGATCGCACTGGAACTCGGCGCGGCGTTAGGGATGCCTTAAGGTGCGGGCAGCGCGCCGCTAGCGTCCGGTGCGTGAAGCTCCTTTTCGTTGACAGGCAACGAAAGGAATGCACATGCGCAAGATCCTGGTGATCGCCGCGGCCGGTGCCGCGCTCGCGGTGGGCGGCACGACCGCGGCCCTGGCCCAGTCCGGCGCCGACGACGGTCGCCCGACGACCAGCACCCCCGCAAGCTCGGCGACGACCACGGGCTCCCGGCCGAGCAGCACGCACGACCTGGGTGACGACCACGGGGGCCGGACCACGCCGAGCACGTCCGCGACCCGCAGCCACGACCTGGGCGACGACCACGGTGGCCGCACGACGCCGGGCAGCTACC